>DATITT010000206.1:0-3832 GCA_035467435.1 Arthrobacter sp.
TGCCGGGCGATCGGGGAGAAGGCTGCGAAGAACACCGCGCCTTCCTCGATCGGCATGTTCAGCACATCTGCGATCGTCTTGCCCTTGTAGTGGACTTCCATGGTTTCGCGGTTGTACCGGGCGCCCTGGCACACCTCGCAGGGCACGTAGACGTCAGGCAGGAAGTTCATTTCGATCTTCAGTGTGCCGTCACCGGAGCAGGCCTCGCAGCGGCCGCCCTTGACGTTGAACGAGAACCGGCCCGGCAGGTAGCCACGGACCTTGGCCTCCGTGGTGTCAGCGAAAAGCTTGCGGATGTTGTCAAAGACCCCCGTGTAAGTCGCCGGGTTGGACCGCGGGGTCCGCCCGATCGGGCTCTGGTCGACGTGGACCACTTTGTCGAGGTGCTCGAGCCCCTGGATGGACTTGTGCCGCCCCGCCACCTGCTTGGCGCCGTTGAGCTTGTTGGCCAGGACCTTGTACAGGATCTCGTTGACCAGGGTGGACTTGCCGGAGCCGCTGACGCCGGTCACCGCGGTGAACAGGCCCAGCGGGAAGGTGGCATCCACGTTCAGGAGGTTGTTCTCCTTGGCGCCGACGACCTTGAGTTCGCGCTTCTTGTCGTACTTTCGGCGCTTCTTGGGGATCTCAATCTGTTTCCGGCCGGAGAGGTAGTCGCCCGTGAGGGATTCGGTGTTCTCGAGGAGCTCCTTGTAGGAGCCGGAGTGCACCACCATGCCGCCGTGCTCGCCGGCTCCCGGTCCGATGTCAACCACCCAGTCGGCTTCCTGGATGGTGTCCTCGTCGTGCTCCACCACGATCAGGGTGTTGCCGAGGTCCCGCAGCCGGGTGAGAGTCTCGATCAGGCGGCGGTTGTCCCGCTGGTGCAGGCCGATGGACGGCTCGTCCAGGACGTAGAGCACGCCCACGAGGCCGGAGCCGATCTGGGTGGCGAGCCGGATACGCTGGGCTTCGCCGCCGGACAGGGTGCCGGAGGGGCGTTCCAGGTTCAGGTACTCCAGGCCGACGTCGAGCAGGAAAGTCAGGCGGGCCTGGATCTCCTTGAGGACCTGGTGGGCGATCTGGGCTTCGCGGCCGGTGAGGACGAGGGTGTCCAGAAAGTTGGCGCAGTCGCGCATTGGCAGGGCGGCGACTGCGGCAATGGATTTGCCGTTGATCAGCACCGAGAGCGACGCCGGGTTCAGGCGTGCGCCGTTGCAGGCCGGGCACGGAATCTGCCGCATGTACTCCTCGTAGCGGTCCCGGGCCGAGTCCGAGTCCGTTTCAAGGTGTTTGCGGTGGACATACTGGATGACGCCCTCGAAGCCGGTGCTGTATTTGCGCTCCCGGCCGAAGCGGTTGCGGTACTGCACCACGACTTTGTGGTCCTTGCCGTGCAGCACGGTCTGGCGGGTGTCCTCGGAGAGCTTGTCCCACGGGGTTGTCATTTTGAAGCCGAGTTCCTTGGCGAGTCCGCCGAGCAGACGGTTCCAGTACTCGGTCGTCGCAGTGCCGAGGGACCACGGCGCGATGGCGCCTTCCGAGAGGGACAGTTCCCCGTTCGGAATGATAAGTTCCTCATCGACTTCCAGCTTCGTGCCGATGCCGCTGCAGGCCGAGCAGGCGCCGAAGGGGTTGTTGAAGGAGAAGGAGCGGGGTTCGATCTCGTCGATCGCGAGGGGGTGCTCGTTGGGGCAGGCGAGGTGCTCGGAGAATGCCCTGATCCGCTCCGGGTCGTCAGCCTCGAGGTCGACGAATTCGGCGAGGATCCTGCCCTCGGCCAGGCCGAGTGCAGTCTCCACCGAGTCGGTGAGGCGCTGGCTGATGCCTTCCTTGACCACGAGGCGGTCCACGACCACTTCGATCGTGTGCTTGAACTGCTTGCCCAGCTTGGGGGGATCGCTGAGCTGGATCAGCTTGTCATCGACCCGCGCCCGCGAGTAGCCCTTGGCGGTGAGTTCCTTGAACAGTTCGACGAATTCACCCTTGCGGCCGCGGACCACCGGGGCCAGGACCTGGAAGCGGGTGCCCTCCGGCAGTTCCAGCAGCTGGTCAACGATCTGCTGCGGGGTCTGCTTCGCGACGGGCTCCCCGCAGACGGGGCAGTGCGGACGGCCGACACGGGCCCAGAGCAGGCGCATGTAGTCGTAGATCTCGGTGATGGTGCCCACGGTGGAGCGGGGGTTCTTGCTGGTGGACTTCTGGTCAATGGACACCGCGGGCGAGAGGCCCTCGATGAAGTCGACGTCGGGCTTGTCCACCTGGCCCAGGAACTGCCGGGCGTAGGCGGAGAGCGATTCCACGTAGCGGCGCTGGCCCTCGGCGAAAATCGTATCGAAGGCCAGGGACGACTTGCCCGAGCCGGAGAGCCCGGTGAAGACAATCATGGAATCGCGGGGCAGGTCCAGGTCCACGTTGCGCAGGTTGTGTTCGCGCGCTCCCTTGACGATGAGCCGGGACATGTCCGGGCGTTTCACGGCGGGGCGGGATTCCTCCGCACGGCCCGGTGTTGCCGGGCTCATCGGGACGGAGCCCATCGGAACTGGGCTCTCCTGAACTGCGGAGGGTGGGGAATCAACGGCTGGATCTTCAGCTACGGCTTTAGGCACGCTACCAATGCTAATCGAAAACTTCTTCGAATTTCCATTCCCGGCCGTGCCGCCGGCCGGGAAACGCCGACCGATGTGTTACCGGTGTGCTACTCGCGGTCGTACGCGGCGGCGAGCAGTTGCACGGCCTCGGCGAAGCTGGCGCCCTGGGCCTTTGCGGCGGCGGCGAACTCGGCGGCGGCAGCGGAGAGGGAACTCCAGGCCTCGTCCCGGGCACAGACCACTGTTCCGTTCCGGCCCCGGGTCACCACGACGCCGGCCGCCTCCAGTTCCTTGTAGGCGCGGGCCACGGTATGTGGCGCGACGCCCAGTTCGCCGGCCAGGCTCCGGACGGCAGGAAGCTTGGTCCCGGGAGCCAGGGTGCCGTTGTCGGCCCGTTCAATGATGTTGAGCCTGAGCTGTTCGAACAGCGGGACGGAGCTGCCCGGATTGGGTCGCCAGGCACCGGGGAACGGCGTGGCCGATGTTTCGGTGGGGGTCACTGTCCGGGCTCCTGGGCGTGCTTCCGGTGTTCGCGGGGGGCGAACTGCGCCTCGTACAGTTTCAGGTATAGGCCGCCGCCGGCCATGAGTTGCCGGTGGGTGCCCTGTTCAACGATCCGTCCTTGGTCCATGACCAGAATTAGATCAGCGTCCCGGACGGTGGACAAGCGGTGGGCAATCACGAAGCTGGTGCGTCCCTGCCTGAGCCGCCGCATGGCGAGCCGGATTTGCGCTTCGGTGCGGCTGTCCACGGAGCTGGTGGCCTCGTCGAGGACCAGGATGTTGCGCCCGGCCAGTTGTGCCCTGGCGATCGAGATGAGCTGGCGCTGGCCGCGGCTCAGCGAGTCGCCGTCGTTGCCGAGCATCGTGGCGTACCCGCCGGGCAGGGCCCGGACGAACTGGTCCACGTGGCTGGCCTGCGCAGCGGCCACTATTTCGGCGTCGCCCGCGCCGGGGCGGCCGTACTCGATGTTGTCCCGGATGGTGCCGGTGAACAGCCAGCGGTCCTGCAGCACGGTGCCGAAATTGGCCCGCAGTCCATCCCGCGGGAGCGTTGCGATGTCCGCCCCGTCGACCGTGATCCGGCCTGAATCCAGTTCGTAGAAGCGCATCAGGAGGTTCACCACGGTGGTCTTGCCGGCGCCGGTGTGCCCGACGATCGCCACGGTCTGCCCCGGCTCCACGGCAAAGGACAGGTCCTGGACCACGGGCGAGCCGGGGCGGTAGCCGAAGGTGACGCGCTCAAACGTGACCCGGCCGGCG
>DATITT010000207.1:0-5344 GCA_035467435.1 Arthrobacter sp.
GGTATTCAGGTGTCGGGTGGCGCCAACAAGGCCAGTCTTCGCCAACTTCTCGATCGCGTTTGATGCCAGAGCAGACTGATGACTGTCAGGGCTTGCGACTTCCACGTCCCGCCCATGATTTTCGGGCTTTTCCCAACCCGCACGGTCAGCCTCGATCCGATTTGCCTGCTCAAGGAAGGCACGTTCGGCTACATTTCTGATACCGCCAAGAGTCCGGCGGGCAGCCAGACGGCGAGCATCTAATCCGACGCGACACCACGCGAGTGTTGCGCACGAACATCCTCGGTACGTTCCACGGGTCGAGGGTTGCGTTGCCGGCGCTCCTGGTCCAAGGCCGCGGCGGCCTCGGCCATGTCTGCATCGCGCGCCATCTGGCAGCCAAGAGTCAAAACCCGGAGAGACAAGTCCTCCGGACGCAAGTCCGCTGCCGCCAGGACCGACTCGTCCACACCGCCGATGTGCGCCGCGGCGCCAGTATTTTCCGCAGCTCCGGGCTTGTGCGCGAAATGATGCAGATCCGAGGACCGCGCTCCCGGGCTGCTTGGGAAAACAGCGGACCACAGCGCCTCCACTGTCGCTATGGCCGCGGTGGCTCCCGTTGGTCCCGAAACCATCCAGCCGTCGCTGGTGGCGGCCACTTTCGGGGCGCCGGGCCACGTTTGGCAGACGCTGTTGATCGTTTGGGCGACAATGAGGTGCTGCCGCATCGTTCGGTTTGGCCCCAGCACGGGGTCGCTCACAACACTTCGTCCGCACGCACCACACACGTGGGGTGTCCTTTCCTAGGGCATGACGTCGCCGGAATTTGGCCCCAGCGTCTGGCCGACGTACAGGTTGCCGCCAGGATCGCTGGCGAGAAGCAGGGCCGTAGGCGCGACTTCAGCCGGAAGGCCGAAGCGCAGCAGCGGAAGTCCGGCACGCTTCGCCGTTTTCCAGTCCTCGGAAATTCCCTCAACCAGGGGCGTCTCAATAGGGCCCGGGGCGATGCTGTTGACCAGCACGTTGTCTGCGGCGGTTTCCAGGGCCAGCGCTTTGGTCAGTCCTACGACGCCGGCTTTGGCGGCGCTGTAGTGGCTGAGTCCGGTTCCGCCTTTCATGGCCAACTGGGAGGCGATGTTGATGATGCGGCCCCACTTCTGCTGCCGCATTTCCCCCACCACCTCCCGGCAGCAGAGGAAGACGCCTGTCAGGTCAACGGCAATCGTTTCGTTCCACATGGCCAGGGTCATGTCTTCCAGCCGCGATTCGGTCAGCAGGCCCGCGCTGTTCACGAGAATATCGATGCCCCCGAACCGGGCGCGTGCGGCGGCGAAGGCTGCCCTCACGCTCGCTTCGTCTGAGACGTCGACGTCGATGGTTCCCGCCGCGCCCGTCCGGTCGAGGACAGCCACTCTGTCGCCGTTGGCGGTGAAGGCCTCGGCGATGGCCTTGCCGATGCCGCTGGCTCCGCCTGTGACCACAACGGCGCGGCCCGCGGTGTGACGGGAGGCTTCTGGGTTGTCCATTCTTGTCCTTCCGGGCCTTTTCAGGCACGCATCTTGATGGTAAGACCGCCGTCGACTATCAGGGACTGGCCGGTGACGTAGGAGGCGTCATCGGAGGTCAGGAAGCCGATCACGCTGGCGACCTCTTCGGGCCGTCCGACCCGGCCCCAGGGGATTTCCAGCCCGGCGCGTTGCAGGCCGTCAGGACCGAGCGAGTTCACCGGGTCCAGGGACTGGGGCGTCTCGATGAGTCCGGGAATCACGGCGTTGGCGCGGATGCCGCGCGGTCCCAGCTCTGCGGCTACGCTACGGATCAACCCGAGCACGCCAGCCTTGGCGGCCGCGTAATGGGCATGCTCCTCCCACCCGTAGACTCCTCCGGCAATGGAGGACACGGCAACCATCGCTCCGCCGCCGGTCATTCGCGCGGACCCGGCGCGCAGGGTCCGCAGCACGCCGGTGAGGTCGACGTCGAGCATGTCGTCCCAGCGCTCATCGGTCATCTCGCCCAGGGGCGAGTTGCGCAGGATTCCTGCGTTGGCCACCGCGTAGTCCAGACGGCCGTACTCCGCCAGGGCGCGTTCGGCGAACGCATCGACGGACGGGGTGCTGCGGACATCGACTTCGTGGACGACTCCCTGGCCGCCTGCGTCCTTCACCAGGCGGAGGGTTTCTTCCGGGTCGTGCGGGTCACCGGGAAAGGTGCCGATCACCGCGTGCACGCCCCGGTGGGCGTAATGGACCGCGAGGGACCGTCCAATGCCACTGGCCGCTCCGGTGATCACGGCCACCTTTGTTTCCGGTGTCATGCTTCGACCTCGTGCGGGTGGTCCTCGAGCAGGGCTTCTACGGGCGGCTTGGCTGCGATCATCAGGAGGCCGGAGAGCAGCGTTCCGCCGGCGCCGACCCACAGGGCTGCAGCGCCGGTTCCCGCGCTGGCTGTCGCAGCTGTGAAGAGCGCACCGCCGAGAATGATGCCGGGTTGGCTCATCGCGCCGATGAAGGCGGTGCCCGTGGCTCGGCAGCTGACGGGGTAGCACTCGGCCATGAAGTACTGGATTGCGGCGTAGGGTCCGACCAGGAAGAACAGCCCGGCGCCGTAGGTGACGATGATCATGAAGGGGCTCGTGGCGAAGGGGCTGAGCATGATGCTGAACGAAATGCCGGAGAGAATCCAGCCGCCGATGATGGTCCGTTTGCGGCCGATCTTGTCACCGAGCCATCCGTGGAAAACGTAGCCAAAGTAGGCCAGCATGTTGATGACGATCAGCATCCAGAAGGCGTCGGAGAGTTCCACGCCCTTGGCGTTCTTCAGGACGGAGCTGCCGAGGATGCTGAAGATCATGATGCCGAAGAAGTTGAAGATCCAGGCCAGCGAGAAGACGATCGTGTTCCGGCGCAGGTGCGGTTCCCAGATGCGCTTGAGCGGGGCCGCGGAAGAGTGTTCGACGCCGTAGGCGCGGGCCAGGGCGTGCGCTTCCTCGGTCTTGCCGCTCTTCTCAAGTTCGGTCAGCTTGTGGTGCAGCTCGAACTGAGGCGTCTCCTTGAGCTTCTTGGCAATGACCCACACGATGATCACGGCCGGAACAGTGGCCATGAGATAGAGGGCACGCCAGCCAAGGGACGGAAGGAAGGCGAGAGCAAGGGCACTGGCGAGCAGGAAGCCCAGAGGCCAGCCACCCTGGATGAAGGAGTAGTGGAAGCCGGGGCGCTTGCGCTTATCGGCGACTTCGGTGACCTGGTAGACCTCGTTCATGTAGGTCGCGTTGACGGCCTGCTCCGAGAAACCGAGCCCGCCGAAGGAACGCACCAGCACGACCAGGGCGTTGCTGAGGAACGGGATTCCGGTCGGGATCAGGGCCGTCAGACCGGAGACAGCGGCGGTTCCGCCGACGGTGACCATCATGCCCTTGCGTCGGCCGAGCCGGTCGATGACGGGGCCGATGCCGAAGCAGACGATCGCCGTGCCGACTGCGATCCAGGTGTTGATTGCGTAGGCTTCGGTTTCGGTCCAGCCAAACTCTTCCTGCATGGCCGGCAGGAGGGTTCCGAAAAGTCCGTAGTCGAACACGGCTATGGTCCAGGCCAGCAGGGCCAGCACGGTGGCTGTGGTTGTGTGGCGCTTGGAGAATACCGGGAAGCGGCGTTTCTCGTTGGGGGCGGGTTCCGTCAGGTCGACGGAGGGCTGCTGGAGGGTCATTACTGGTTTTCCTTTCGGGGGCTGCGGGCGAGGAAGGAGTCCGCGATCTGGTCGAACGTGAGCCAGCTGACGCCCTCGTGGGAGTTGATGTGTTCGATGAGGCGTTCGAGCATAAGCAGGACCTGGGGGCGGCCCGAGACATCCGGGTGGATAGTCATGGTGAAGACGGCCTGGTCCATTTCCCGGTAAACCCAGTCGAACTGGTCCCGCCACATTTGTTCGATGTCCCGGGGGCTGACGAAGCCGTGGGAGTTCGGGGCGGCCTTGATGAACATCATGGGAGGAAGGTCGTCCAGGTACCAGTTGGCCGGGATCTCGACGAGGTCGGTCTCCTTGCCCCGGACGAGCGGCTCCATCCAGGTCTCCGCGGCCTTGGTGTAGTCGATCTTCTTCCAGCTGTCACCGACCCGGACGTAGTAGGGCTCGAAATCGCGGTGCATCAGGGAGTGGTCGTACTTGATCCCGCGTTCCAGGAGGATCTCGTTGGTGACCGGGGAAAATTCCCACCAGGGTGCGACGTAGCCTGTGGGGCGGCGGCCGGAGACCTTTTCGATGAGTTCGATCGACCGGTCCAGGATGGCGGTCTCCTGCTCGCGGGTCATGGCGATGGGGTTTTCATGCGAGTATCCGTGCACGCCGATTTCGTGCCCCGCGTCCACGATCATCCGGGTCAGGTCCGGGAAGGTCTCGATGGAGTGGCCGGGCACGAACCACGTGGCGGGAAGGCCGTACTTCTCGAAAAGGCGGATCAGGCGGGGGCCGCCGACCTCGCCGCTGAACAGGCCGCGGGAGATATCGCACGGGGAATCCTCGCCCCCGTAGGAGCCGAGCATTCCGGCTACGGCGTCCACGTCGACGCCGAACGCGACTTGGATGTCCTTAGTCATGAGATCAACCTTTCACTGCGCTTGTTGTTGAGGTTTGTCGTTGGGGTTCTGGTTTCGGGGTGGAACTAGTGCGGGAGCGTGCCCCGGCGGGCGAAGGTTTCCGCAATGCCCGCCGCGGGGGTATCCAGCCTGAGCAAAAGGCTCAGGAGGACCAGCGACTGGGATGGCCTGAGCAGCCCGGAAGGTATGGCACCGGCCGCGCGCAGATCGGCACCTCCGCCGTCGCCGTACCGGGGAACGACGGCGCCGGCCTCCACCCGCGTGCTCGTCACCACCACGATGCCGGCCGCGGTAGCGTCCGCGACGTCCCGGCACAGCGCGCGGTTGGCGTTGCCCGTTCCCGTTCCCTGGAGGACAACCCCTGCCGCCCCGGCCTGCAGGGAAGCCCGCAAGAGGGTCGAATCCGCTCCGGGATAGGAAGCAACAAGGTCCACTCGCGGTGAACCGGCGCCGACGCCCGGCAACGGCAACGGGACAATGCCGGGCCGTGCTGCGTGCAGGCTGACCTCGCCGGAGTCGGTCACCGAGCCGGCGGTTCCGAAGTCCGGGTTGGCGAACGCATCGAGCCGGGTCGTGTGGCTCTTCCGAACTCCCGCAGCCGGGAAGATGGTCCCGGCAAACGCCAGCAGCACGCCCTTCCCCCGGGCCTGCGGGGAACCGGCAACGGCGATCGCGCGGGACAGATTTCCGGGACCGTCCGGCGTCCGGGAGTCGGCCGCCTCCTGCCCTCCGGTGAACACCACAGGACGGGGATCATCGTGGGTAAGATCAAC
>DATITT010000208.1:0-2082 GCA_035467435.1 Arthrobacter sp.
AACATCACGGCGCCGGTGCTGGTGATGCTGTCCGGACGCACCCGGATCCAGGCCGACTGGTCCGAGGATCTCATGGGACTCGACGCCGTCATCGACGTCGAGGAAACGGCGCACAGCGCGCTCAGGCTGGGTCGCCGGGCGGCCGTCTTCCGCTACCCGGGGGCTCTCCACGACGTCTTCCTCTCCCGCCGCACGGTGCGGCAGGAAGCCTACGACGACCTCGCCCTCTGGCTCCGCCTGAGCCCGGGCTGACCGAGCTTGTCCCCTGGCCGGCCGGGGGCCGGGGGTCAGGCGGGGGCCGCGTCCACCGCGCCGCCGTAACGGCGGTCCCGCTGGGCATAGACCTCGACGGCGTCCCACAGGGTGCGCCGGTCCACGTCGGGCCACAGCGTGTCCATAAAGACGAACTCCGCATACGCCGACTGCCACAGCATGAAGTTGGAGAGCCGCTGCTCGCCGGAGCTGCGCAGGAACAAGTCAACATCCGGCAGGTCCGGCTCGTCCAGGTACTTCTGGATCGTTTTCTCGGTGATGGCGCCCGGCTTGAGCCGGCCGGCGGCCACTTCCTCCGCAATCGCGGACACAGCATCCGTGATTTCGGCGCGCCCCCCGTAATTAACACACATGTTCAACGTGCACGTGCTGTTGCCCCGGGTGAAGTCCTCGGCCTCCTCCAGTTCACGGATCACCGAACCCCAAAGCCGGGGACGCCGGCCCGACCAGCGGATCCGGACGCCCCACTCGTCGAGCTGGTTGCGCTGGCGTCGTAGCACGTCCTTGTTAAATCCCATCAGGAAGCGCACTTCCTCAGGCGAACGGCGCCAGTTTTCGGTGGAGAAGGCGTAGACACTCACATTCTCGATGCCGAGCTCGATCGCTCCGGCCACCACGTCCAGCAGGGCCGGCTCCCCCGCCTTGTGGCCTTCGATCCGTGGCAGGCCACGCTGGTTGGCCCAGCGCCCGTTGCCGTCCATCACGATCGCGACATGCCTCGGAATGAACTCCGCCGGGATGGCCGGGGGCACGGCTCCCGAGGGGTGCGGGTACGGACGCACCACAGGGGTGCTCCGCTGCCGGACCGGATTGTTCTTTTTACCCAACGCCACAGTTACGTTCGCTCCACATGTTTGAGGGATTTCAGGACACGTTCCAGGTGCCACTGCAGGTAGCCGGCCACGAGGCCCGCGGCCTCGCGGCGGTGCACGGGGACGGACGCGTCCGCCGTCGTCCAGTCGCCGGTCAGCAGCGCGCCGAGCAACAGGACAGTTTCCGCGGCCGGCGCGGGCGATCCCGGAGGCCGGCAGTCGGCGCACACCATGCCGCCGAGCGGAGCCGAGAACGCAGTGTGCGGTCCTGCGGCCCCGCAGCGGGCACAGCCGGTGAAGCTCGGCGCCCAACCGCCGGTGGCGAGGGCGCGCAGGAGGTACGAATCGAGGATGAGTTCCGGGCTGTGGTCGCCGCGGCTCAGCGATGCCAGGGCTCCGACGAGGAGGTTGTACTGGGCCGTGCCGGCTTCGCCGTCGACGTCGGTGAGCTTCTCGGCCGTCTCGGTCATGGCCGCAGCCACGGTGTAGCGGCCGTAGTCCGCGGCGATGTTGCTGCCGTAGGCCCCCTTGGCGACGGCCTGCGTGACGATGTCCAGGGAGCGGCCGGAAATCAGCTGGAGGTCCGCGACCATAAAGGGCTCCAGCCGGGCGCCGAAGCGGCTGCTCGTGCGCCGGACGCCCTTGGCGACCGCGCGGACCTGGCCGTGGTGCTTGGTGAGGATCGTGATGATGCGGTCCGCCTCACCCAGCTTGTGGGTGCGCAGGATGACGCCGTCATCACGGTAGGCGCGGGAGGCAAAGGAGGAGGGATGGGCCACGGTTAATCTTCGCACTGTCTTTGAAGGAAACGCTGCCTATCGGGAAACGCCGCAGTTCAGGCAGACTGCGCCGCCGGAGGACCCGGCGGCGCAGTGACGGCCGGCTCAGGCGCGGGCGTCCCGGATGGCGCGGTTCACGGCCGAGATGACGGCCTTGAGGGAGGATGTGGACGTGTTGGCGTCGATCCCGACGCCCCACAGCACACGCTCCCCGACGG
>DATITT010000209.1:0-10898 GCA_035467435.1 Arthrobacter sp.
TCGTGAGCATACGGTGCGTAGAGCCCGTTGTCGCGAAGTCCGAATTAGGACTAGATAGACCCCGGCCTCGTGCTGAAGCGCAACGACAGAGGCCCCCGCCCCAAGTGGGACGGGGGCCTCTTCCAAGGGCCGATCTCTGGCCGCTAAAGTGGAACTCGTAAACGAGGCCAACTTTCGGGGACCGGTTCAAAGAGGCGCCGGCCCTTCTTCAAGCCACTGGCAACAGGGGTGCTGAATTACCAGGAAGACTTCGTGATGCCCGGGAGCTCACCGCGGTGAGCCATGTCGCGGAAGCGAACACGGGAGATGCCGAACTTCTGGAAGGTACCGCGCGGGCGGCCATCGATGATATCGCGGTTACGCAGACGTACCGGTGAGGCGTTGCGGGGCAGCTTCTGCAGGCCGAGGCGTGCAGCTTCGCGTGCCTCGTCGGTCGACGCGGGGTCAACCAGAGCCTTCTTCAGTTCGAGGCGCTTTGCAGCATAACGCTCGACGATGACTTTACGCTGTTCGTTCTTAGCGATCATTGACTTCTTAGCCATGTGTTTAGCGCTCCTCTCGGAATTCGACGTGCTTGCGGATGCGGGGGTCGTACTTCTTCAGAACCATGCGGTCCGGGTCGTTACGACGGTTCTTGCGCGTCACGTAGGTGTAGCCCGTGCCCGCGGTCGACTTGAGCTTGATGATCGGACGTACGTCCTTGTCCTTAGCCATTAGAGCTTCACTCCTCGTGCCAGGATGGCGGCTACGACTACGTCGATGCCACGCACGTCGATGGTCTTGATGCCCTTTGCAGAGAGCTGCAGAGTGACATTACGGCGCAGGGACGGAACCCAGTAGCGCTTCTTCTGAATGTTCGGGTCGAACCGACGCTTGTTGCGTCGGTGCGAGTGCGAAATGCTGTGTCCAAAGCCCGGCTCGGCTCCGGTCACCTGGCAGTGTGCTGCCATGACGACTCTCCTCAAAAATAAATGAAACGGTTGCGGAGTCCCGCTAAACCGTGCGACAGGCGGCGTCCGCATCCAGCGCCCACAGGGTTCCAGCAGTCGTCAGGCAGTGGCGTAAACCGGCTGCGTTCCTCACTGCGGCGAAGATTGTGGGCCACGGTTACCGGGCGGCGGAATTCTTTCGGAAAACCCCCGCGAAGTACCGGGATGCTGGGCGAATACAGGAGTGCACGCAACTTGAGCCCCTAACTACCGGCCATCAGGACTGCCAATATTGCAGACAAATCCCTCCAACCGGAGCAATTGCACACGCTCCGCGCCACCTAGCGCCTACCAAGTCTACGAGACTGGCGAATTAAAGACCAATCCGGCAACCGGACGTGTATAAGGGGCGCTGCCCGGTTCAGCCCGGAATCACATCGGCACCCTAGCGGTTTCAAAGCTAATTTATAGGTTGCCGGCGGAGCATGGAGCCATGGACCACTTACTCCAGATGGCCGTGCCGGCCACGGCCCGCCGCACTCCCATGGAGCGGTTCCGCGCTCAGTCCCGGAGCCGCCTGTTCCGGGCGGACCTGCTGACCGTGCTCGCATGGGCGTCGGTGGCCTTTGCTGTCGCACTGTGGCTCGCCGACGGCGGCGCCGCCGGATTCTCGACGCTGGCGGGCTCCTTCACGGCCCTGGGAATCGTCGCCGGCCTCGCCGGAATGGACCTGGTGCTGCTGATGTTGCTGCTGGCGGCGCGCCTGCCGGTAATCGACGGTGCCGTCGGGCATGACCGGGCGCTGGAATTTCACCGCAAACTCGGCAAACCGACGCTGTACCTGCTGCTCGCACACGGAATCCTGATCGCAACCGGATACGGGATGGCCCAAGGGCACGATCCGTTCCGTGAGCTTGTGGCCCTCTGGCTACTGGTCCCCGACATGTGGCTCGCCATCGTGTCGATCGGGTTGTTCATCGCCGTGGTGGCCACCTCGCTCGTGGCGGCGCGGCGGCGGTTCCCTTACGAGCTCTGGTACGCCGTCCACCTGCTGACTTATGCCGCGGTGCTGACCTCGATCCCGCATCAGTTCAGCTCCGGTTCCCTCTTCGCCGCGGGAACCTGGCAGCGCTGGTACTGGCTGGCCATCTGCATCGGTACCGGCGCCGCACTGGCCTATTACCGCTTCCTGGTGCCATTTGTGTCCACCGTCCGGCATCAGCTGACCGTGAGCCGTGTCGTGACGGAGGCCCCCGGCGTCGTCAGCATTGAACTGGCAGGCCGGCACCTCGACGGATTGACCGGCGCCGGCGGCAGGTTCTTCATCTGGAGGTTCCTCTCCCGGGCCTCATGGTGGCATCCGCACCCCTTCAGCCTCTCCGCGGAACCTGTGCTGTTCGATGCCTCCGGCAGGGGCACACTGCGCATTACCGTCCGCAACCTCGGCCGGGGATCGGCGCAGCTTGCACGGCTGAAACCCGGGACGAGGGTGGCCATCGAAGGACCCTACGGGCTCTTCAGCACCGCGGCCCGCAGCCGGAACCGCGTCGTCATGATCGGAGCAGGTATCGGAATCACCCCGATCCGCGCCCTGCTGGAACGCACGCCCTTTGACCCGGGCAACGCCACGGTGATTCTCCGGGGTCACAGTGCGGCGGAGTTCTATCTGGGCGACGAAATCCTGGACCTTTGCCGCCGCCGTGGCGCCACTTTGTTCCTTCTCACCGGGGCCCGGACCGCCGGTGAACAGAGCTGGCTGCCGGAGTCGGCCGTCCGGTCAGGGTACCGGCTGGCCAGCTACGCCCCGGACATCGCCGACGCCGACGTGTACGTCTGCGGCCCGTCCGCCTGGGCGCGCAGTGTTATCAGCGACGCCCGCGCGGCCGGTGTCCGCGAGGAACAACTCCACAACGAAAGGTTGGACTGGTGAGAATACGCGCAGCGGTTTCAGCAGCACTGGCCTCCGCCGGGATTCTTTTGGCTGGCTGGCAATCCGGCGCCCACGTCGCCGACACCGGGAGCACGGCGACAACCACATCAGCCGGCACGTCATCCGGCGCATTGTCCGGGCCGGGAGCGGGCGGAGTCGCCGCGGGTGCCGCGGCACGGGCCGCCGGGACCTATGCCGGCAGTGTGGTCCCGACCCGTTCTGGCACCGTCCAGGTGCAGATCACCGTGACAGCCGGTGCGATCACGGATGTCACCGCCCTCCAGCTGACCGACAACTACCGCAAGTCAGTGCAAATCAGCAACCGGGCCGCCCCGCTGCTGCGGGCCGCGGTTATCAAGGCCCAGTCTGCCGAGGTGCAGACCATCAGCGGCGCCACCGTCACCAGTGACGCGTACTTAAGTTCACTTCAGGCAGCCCTCGATGCAGCGAACCTCTAAGCCATTCCCCGCCGAGAGCGCGGCGCAGAGCGGCCCTGCCCTGAAAAGCAGGACCTTCCAGTGCATGGGAACTGTCATCAGCCTCGCCGTCCCCGCCGGCGCCGCCCGGGACGGCGGACAGGTGCTGGAAGGTGCCGCGGCCGCCGTCGAACGCGTGTTTGCCGGCCTGGACGCGACGTTCAGCCTCTACCGCCCGGAGTCTGAGGCGAGCCGGCTGGCCCGCGGCGAGGTCACGCTCCGGGACGCCTCGGCCGGCTTCCGCGCCCGCTTTGCGGACGCCACGGGGTGGCGGCTGCTGACCGACGGATTCTTCACGCCCGAGCGGCCCGACGGCGTGCTGGACCTCTCCGGAATCATCAAGGGTTACGCCATCGACCAGGCAGCTGCCGCACTGGAGTCCGCCGGCATCGAGGACTGGTGCCTGAATGCAGGCGGCGACGTGCTGGTGAGCGGATCGCCCGCACCGGGGACCGGGTCCCCGTGGCTGGCCGGCATCGTGGATCCACAGGACCGCCGGTCGCTGCTCTCGGGCTTTTCCTTGGGCGGTACCGGCCGCTTCACCGCGCTGGCGACGTCCGGGACCGCCGAGCGTGGCGACCACATCTGGCGGGCGGGAGCCGGCCGGGCCGGACTCGGA
Organism: Arthrobacter sp.; assembly: GCA_035467435.1. Classification (GTDB taxonomy): domain Bacteria; phylum Actinomycetota; class Actinomycetes; order Actinomycetales; family Micrococcaceae; genus Arthrobacter. The sequence continues at coordinate 3,955 of DATITT010000209.1, forward strand.
GCACTCGAATTCCGCCAGGTGTCGGTGGCGGCCGCGGACATTCTCACCGCTGACGTGCTGGCGACGGCGGTTGTCGCCGGCGGCAGGCGGATGCTGGACTGGGCCACGGCGAGCTGGGACGTCGAGGTCCTTGCCGTCCTCGGCGGCGGGGAACTGCTCGCGACGCCGGGATTCCGCGCCTAGAGGCGCGTGAGCTGGGGGTAGCGCGGTGTCAGTCCGTCGCCGGAGGACTTCCCCGTGACGCGGCGGACCACCCACGGTCCGGCGAATTCGCGGACCCAGCGGGCGTTGGCGCGGATTGCCTCGGTCCGGCTGAGCTCCGGAACCGGGGTCATGGGCGGGACGTCGATCGAGTGGTCGTGCTCCAGGACGGTGAGGACGCGCTTGGCCATGTTCGCGTGGCCTGCGGCGGACATGTGCATCCGGTCGGTCGCCCACATTCCCCAGTCGTAGTACTCGCTGAAGCGCCAGTAGTCCACCAGGAGGGCGCCGTGGTCTCCGGCAATCCCGCGGACCAGTTCGTTGTAGATTGCGGTGCGGCCGCGTGTCGTGCTGAAGATCTTCGAGCCGCGGGAGTCGAACCCGGTGAACATCACCACGGTTGCGCCGGTGGCCTTGAGTTTGCGGATGCCGGCGTCGTAGTCCACCAGCAGGTCGTCGATGTCCACTTTGGGCCTCAGGATGTCGTTGGCCCCGGCATAGATGCTCACGAGGGTCGGTTTGAGCGCGACGGCGGCATCGACCTGTTCGGCCATGATCTGGCGGAGCTTCCGGCCGCGGATGGCGAGGTTCGCGTACCCGAAGCCGGGATCGGCGGCACCGAGCTGCTCGGCGACCCTGTCAGCCCAGCCCCGGACGCCATTGGGACGGGCAGGGTCGTCGTCGCCGACGCCTTCCGTGAAGGAGTCTCCAAGGGCTACATAGCGGGACGTGAAATCCATGGATCCATTCTGCCAGCAGTTGCCCCAAGCAAACAAAGCCGGGCAGCAAAACCGCTATTCGCGGATCCGCACCGCCGTTTCGCGCAGGTACTGCTCCACCCGGGTGTAGGCGTCCCGGGTCAGGGCCTTCCAGAGGGCGATGGCCAGCCGCGGGTCGGCGGCTTCCAGCTCGGAGATTGCCTCCGCACTGAGCACCATGACCTCCACCGGGCCCACTGCCCGGACGGTGGTTTCCTGCCGGTTCCCGCTGCCCAGCGCCAGTTCGCCGAACGTCATGCCGGCGCTGAGCGTATTCAGTTTCACCCGGTCGGCGGTGGGCCCCGGGGACGTGCTGCTGACCCTTCCGGAGGTGATGAAATAGACCCCGCCGAACCGCAGACCCACGCGCCGGATGACGTCGCCGTCCTCGTACGACTTCGGGGTCATCAGGGCTTCCAGCGCCGCGGCGTCCGCCTCGTCCAGCGGTGCCAGCGCGGGCGACGCGGTGACCGGAACGTGGTCCGGGAGCAGCAGGTGCTTCCCGTGCCGCTCCAGCAGGCGGTTTTCGCAGTATTCGACGGCGGCGCTCCGCGTCCCGAAGGACGGCACCTGGCGCTGTGCTGACAGTCCCAAGGCCTCCGTGAGGGAACCGTCCGCCTCAATCAGCACCAGTTCCCGGCCGGCGTCGGCCATCCCCTGCCTGGCCTTGGCCAGCATGCGCACGGCAACCTCGCTGACCTGGTCTGTGCGGCGCATGTCCAGGACCACCAGCTCGACGTCGTCCGCCAGGCTGCTGAGCTCGCGCACCATGGACTCGGTTCCGGCGAAGAGGAGGTCGCCGTTGACCTCGATCACCCGGGCCCGGTGTCCCTGGGCGCGGAGGACGTCGGCGGCCTCGTCGTTCCGGCGGATGCCCGAGGGCGTCTCGGTCACGTCGTACGCGGCGAGGATGGCGGACCGGCCTGTCCGGGCCGCGCGGACGAAGTGGAGTTCCATGTCCCGCGAGAGGCGCTGTGCCGTCGCCAGGCCGCGGACGCTGCTGCCGTGCTCATCCAGCGGCGGCGAGTAGACGGCCAGGCCCACCTGTCCGGGCAGCACGGCGATGATTCCCCCGGCCACCCCGCTCTTTCCCGGCATCCCCACGCTGCTGATCCAGGCACCGGCGTCGTCGTACATGCCGGACGTCATCATGACGGACAGCACGCGTTCCACCGGCCCGATCTCCAGCACCTGTTTGCCGCTGAGCGGATTCCGGCCGCCGTTGGCGAGGGTGGCGGCCATGATCGAGAGGTCGAAGCAGTTCACCAGGACGGAGCACTGGCGGAAATAGGCCTCCAGGACCGGCGTCGGATCATCCTCAATGATGTTAAAGGAGCGCAGCAGGTACGCGAGGGCCGTGTTGCGGTGGCCGTGCTTGAGTTCGGATTCGAAGATCTTCTCGCTGACCGCGAGCTGGCGGCCGGCGAAGGCGGAGTAGGTGCTGAGGATCCGTTTAAAACCGGACTGCCCGCCGGATCCCCTGATCAGCGAGGTGGCGGTGAGCGCCCCGGCGTTGATCATCGCGTTGGCCGGCCGGCCGGTTCCTTCGGCCAGCGAGATCTCGTTGAACGAGTCCCCCGACGGTTCCACGTCCACTTTGGCGTCCACGGCCTCGGCGCCGAGGTCCTCCAGGGCCAGACCGTAGGTGAAGGGCTTGGAGATGGACTGGATGGTGAATTCCTCGCGGGTGTCACCGATTTCGTACACCGTGCCGTCCACGGTGGCCAGGGTGATGCCGAAGTTGTCCGGGTCCACGTTGGCCATGGCCGGAATGGTGCTGTAGGGCTTGCCGTCCTTGAGCTCGGCGATCTCGGCGTGGATCTGGCGCAGGTAGCTGTCGATCGGCGATTCCATACTGCCAACACTAGGCGACGCCGTGCCGCGGACAGCGTTTGCGGCGGACCTTAGCCCTGCTTGCTCTCCCGCAGTATCCAGTGGTCCTCGTCCAGGCGGCCCACGATCTTCTCGCCGATCCGCGCGAGGTCAGCGACGTCCTCCCCGCTCAGGGCGTCGAGGAACAGCGACCGGACCGCCTCAACGTGGGCTGGGGCGAGCTCCTCGATCGTCGCCATTCCCGCGTCGGTGAGGTGCGCCGTCGTGACCCGGGCATCGCCGGGGTGCGGACGGCGCTCCACCCAGCCCCGGTTCTGCAGCTTGGTGACCACATGGGAAAGCCGGGACAGGGACGCGCTGGTGCGCGCCGCCAGTTCGCTCATGGGCAAAAAGCGGCCGTCGGCCTCGGAGAGCATCGCGAGGACGTTGTAGTCGAACAGAGAGAGCTTGCGCGCATGGTGCAGCTGCGTGTCCAACGCTGCCGGAAGCAGGGTGTTGATGCTCACTTGGGCCAGCCAGGCCCGGCGTTCGTCGGTATTCAGCCAGCGCGGTTCAGTCATGGATACAGTCTAGGAGCATTGAAGATTGACGGTTCAACTTCGTCGGTGTCTGTGACAGGGGCTATCCCGCCCCGCCGCGGCCAGGCGCTAGGCTGACCCTATGTATGTAGTCTCCCTGACCTATAAGGTCCCCGAAGAGATCGTTGACTTCCATCTTCCGGCACACGTGACGTGGCTGCAGAATGCCTTCGACGAAGGCATCTTCATGGTCGCGGGCCGGAAGATCCCGCGCACGGGCGCCCTGCTGCTCTCCAACGCGGACCGTGACGTCCTGGATGCCTCGCTCGCCAGGGACCCGTTCTACATCAACGGAGTGGCCGAGTTCGACGTCGAGGAGTTCCATGCGAGCCGCGTGGCGCCGGGCTACGAGAACCTGCTGGACAGCTGATTCCGGCTCGCCGTCTGCGGAGGCACACAGTTCAGTCCGCGGGGATCTTGGCGGTCAGTTTCTTCAACCCTGCTTTGGGCGGAACCCTGATCGGCTGCGGCCAGCGCGGGCTGAGCTCGTCCCCGAGCGTGACGCCCCTGAGCTTGCGCGCGAAGAGCGGCAGGACCCAGTCCCTGGTCCACCTCCGCTGCCGGCGGCCCCAGTCCCGGAGGCCGAGTCTCGCGGGCGGCGCCCACTCCTTGGGCTTGACCTTGTGCGCCACTCCGAGCTGGTCCAGGACCTGGCCGGCCAGATACTTGTGGCCGGCCTTGGACATGTGCAGACGGTCCGAATCCCACATCCGCGGATCGTAGAACGCGTCGAAGCACCAGTAATCCACCAGCACCGCCTCGTACCTCGCCGCCACCTCGCGGACCCGCTGGTTGTAGACGGCGTTCCGCCTCTTGAGGGGTTCCAGCAGCGCCGAGACCCTGACGTCGAAGCCGGTGAACAGCACCACCGTGGCCCCGCTCGCGGCGAGCCTGGCGACGAGGAACTCGTAGTCCTTCATCAGGGCGCGGATGTCGGTCCCGATATCCAGGATGTCGTTCCCGCCCGCGTACAGGGTGATCAGGGTCGGTTCCATGGCAAGCGCGGGTTCCAGCTGCTCCGCGATGATATGCCGCAGCCTCTTGCTGCGGATGGCGAGGTTGGCGTACTCCCACCCCGGGTCGGCCCTGGCCAGCTGCTCCGCCACCCGGTCCGCCCAGCCGCGCACCCCGTTGGGCAGCCGGGAGCTGTAGTCCCCCACCCCCTCGGTGAAGGAATCCCCCAGGGCAACAAATACCCGCCGCCCGTCAGCGCCCGGGGACAGAAGGTTCTCGGCCATACCCGTCACGCTAACCAACCCGGCAATCCAGCAGGGGAAAACGCGGTAAACGGCTGGGGCACATTGGCGAGCCAACCGCGGAAGCCCGTCAGCAACTGCGGCAGCGTCGCAGCGGGAGCCACCGAAACTGCGGGAGCGTCGGCTAGAGCTCGGCCTTCCCCTGCCGCCAGTACCCCATAAACGCCACCTGCTTCCGGTCAATCCCGACATCCCGCACCAAATACCGGCGCATCTCCTTGACCACCCCCGCTTCACCGGCGATCCAGGCGTAGAACGGCATTGCCCCGGCGGGCTTGTCCGGATTCCGGCTGGCGCTGATGGCCGCGGCATCCATCCGGGCGGGGGTCTCCCACAGGATGTCGCTATCCACGTTGACGTCCTCGGGCTCGGGGCCGGCCGCAGGTTCAACGGAGGGTCGGAGCCCGACCCAGCCGGGAAGGGTCACGGCGGCCCGGACCGCCTCCTGCAGCAATTCGCCGTGCGGACGGGACCGGCCAATCGCCGCACCCCGCGCGAGCCAGGTGATCTCGACGTCGGCGGCTGTCGTGATGCCCTGGAAGTCGCCGGCCTCCGGAACCTCCAGGATGGCATGCCCGCTGAAGTACGGCGGCAGGCTCTCGAGAATGGCGCTGATGGCAGGGACAGCCGTCTCATCTCCGGCGAGCAGGACCCGCTGGGCCAGCCCCGGACGCCATTCGATCCCGGAGTAGGTTTCCGCGGTGACACAGTGCGCGGCCCGGTTGTTGGGCCCGATCAGGGTCAGGGTGTCACCCGGTTTGGCGTTGCGGGCCCAGTTGGCGGCCGGTCCGCCGCGGCCGGCGTCGTCGAAGTGCATCACGAAGTCGACGTCGAGTTCCGGGTACACGGCGTCGAGGCGTTCCTGGCGCACGGTGTAGGTACGCATGGACCCGCGTGTCCCAGGATCCATGGCCAACCACTCGCGGTACCAGCCGGACTGCTCCATCCGGAATTCCGGCAACGGCAACGCGGTGCCGTCCGGAGACAGCGAGGGGATCATGAGTTTGACGCGCAGGTCCAGGGTGCTGCCATGGACACCGAAGTTCCGCAACGAATAACCGCCCAGGGTGACCCGGCGGAAGTTCGGTCCGAGATCCTGGACCGCCGTGACCTGGACCTCGAAGGCAAGGGTCATGGGCTCGGTGGCGCGTGCGGCGTTGAGGGCCGCCCGGGTGCGGGCCGGGGTGGGATTCGTGGCAGTCATGGGACCAGCTCCATGGTTGTGGTTTGGGGGACAGCGGCATGATGGCGGCCCAGCGGAATGATCAGCGGTGCGCCGGACACCGGGTCCGGGAGCACCCGGGACTCCAGGCCGAACACCTCGCGGACCAGCGCCTCGGTGACCACCGCCCGGGCGGTGCCTTCGGCGACGATCCGTCCGTTTTTCATCGCGATGATGTGGTCGGCGTACCGGGCAGCGAGGTTGAGGTCGTGCAGCACGATCGCCACGGTGGTGCCGCGCTGCCGGTTGAGGTCCGTGACGAGGTCAAGGACCTCCACCTGATGGGCGAGGTCCAGGTAGGTGGTGGGCTCATCCAGCAGCAGCACTTCGGTTTCCTGCGCCAGGGCCATCGCGATCCACACCCGCTGCCGCTGCCCTCCGGAGAGTTCGTCCACGTTGCGACCGGCAAGATCCAGCGTTTCGGTGGCGGCCATCGCCTGCTGCACGGCACGCTCATCGTCCGGGGAGCCACCACCCGCCGACCCGGACCGGAAGAACCCCTGGTGCGGGTAGCGGCCCCGGCCCACAAGGTCCCGGACGGTGATGCCGTCCGGCGACGTGGGGTGCTGCGGCAGCAGTCCCAGGGTGCGGGCCACCTCGCGGGCGGGACGGCGGTGGATGTCCCGCCCGTCGAGGGTGACAGTGCCGGCCGCCGGCTTGAGCAGCCGGGCGAGGCCCCGGAGCAGGGTGGACTTGCCGCAGGCGTTGGCGCCGACAATCATGGTCACCCTGCCCTCCGGGATTTCCGCAGAGAGCCCCTCGATCACGGTCCGCTGGCCGTATTTCAGCCTCAGGCCGGAGGTCTGGAGAGTTGCCATCTCAGGCGTCCTTTCGGTTGGAAGTGACGAGCAGCCAGAGCAGGAACGGGGCGCCGAGGGCGCCGGTGACCACGCCGACCGGCAGGACCGTTCCGGCCAGCAGCAGCGGTGCGATACTGGCGGCAAAGTAGTCGGCGCTCAGGACGATCAGCACCCCGGACAGGGCCGACGCCGGCAGGCTCGCCCTGCGCACGAACCGGCGGGCGATCGGCCCGGCGAGGAACGCGACGACTGCCACAGGCCCGGCCGCCGCCGTCGCCGCAGCGGCAAGCCCGACG
>DATITT010000210.1:0-2263 GCA_035467435.1 Arthrobacter sp.
GGGGAGCTCGTGGGCCAGGACCACCGCATGCTCCTCGCCGCGGGCTTCCGCAGCGGCTTCCACCGGATCTTATTCGCCCTCCGCAAGGAGGCCGACGCCGAGCCAGACGCCACCAATGCCGCCACCGAGCCCGGCGCCGGCTCCAACCCCAACCCCAACCCCGCCACCCCCAGCATCCCGCCGGTCGAGGCCTACGGGGTGCGGCGCGACGGCACCGAGTTCCAGGGCGAAGTGGCCTGCTCGCTGCTGGTCCAGGACACCGACAGCGCCCCGATGAGCCTGGCCGTCGCTGTCCGCGACACCTCGCACCGGCTCGCCGCGGACGCGGGACTCCGCGAAGCCCTGTCCCTGCTCAGCGCCACGCTGGAATCCACCGCCGACGGCATTCTCGTGGTCGCCGGCGACGGCCGGATCGCCAGCGTCAACAACCAGTTCGTCTCCATGTGGGGCGTCCCGCGGGAGCTGCTGGCCACCCAGGACGACGACGCCGTGATGGGCTTCGTCCTGGACCAGCTGGTGGATCCCGCGCAGTTCGTCGAAAAGATCGCCGCGCTCTACGCCGATCCGGACGCCGAAAGCCACGACGTCCTGGACTTCCGCGACGGCCGCACCTTCGAACGCTATTCCCGCCCGCAGAAGGTCGCGGACCGGGTGGTCGGCCGGGTCTGGAGTTTCCGCGACGTGACCCCGGCCCGGATCGCGCAGGACCGGATCACCCGGGCCCTGGCCGACCTTGCCGAGCAGGCCGCCCAGCTAAAGGCCGTTGCGTTCCTGGACCCGCTGACCGGCCTGTCCAACCGGCAGCTCTTCAACGACCACCTCGAAGCCGCCCTGCGCGGGCCGTGCGGCACCGCCGTCGACGTCCTGCTCCTGGACCTGGACGATTTCAAGGAAGTCAACGACATTCTGGGCCACCATGCCGGGGACCAGCTGCTGATCGAGGTCGGCCGGCGCCTGCGCGAGTGTGTCCGCCCGAACGACGTTGTAGCACGCCTGGGTGGTGACGAATTCGTGGTGCTGCTGGTCGGTTCGCTGGACCCCGACGCGGTTTCCGAACGGATCGTCGCGTCCCTGCGGGTGCCCCTCTGGATCGACGGGACCATGCTGAGCCCGAGCCTCAGCCTGGGCCTGGCGTCGATCAGCGAGGATGCCGTGGACGCCTCCGAGCTGCTGCGCCGGGCCGACATCGCCATGTACGCCGCGAAAGCCGCCGGGAAGAACCGGTACCTGCGGTTCCGCCCGGAGATGATGAAGTCACTCGTGGAGCGCACCGAGCTGGAGGCCGGGCTGCGGCTGGCCGTGGATGCCGGCCAGATCGCCGTGTACTACCAGCCCATCGTCTCGACCCGGAGCGGCGTCGTGGTCAAAGTCGAGGCGCTGGCCCGCTGGGAGCGCGACGGCGGCATCGTCCCCCCGGCGCAGTTCGTCCCGGCGGCGGAGCGCAGCGGCCTGATCGTCGAGATCGGCACGGAGGTGCTGCTGAAGGGCTGCGCCGAGCTGAAACCCTGGCTTGCGGAGGACTCCGAACGCTCCCTCGCCGTCAACGTCTCCGGGGTCCAACTGCAGCACGGGGAGTTCGCCGAGCTGCTGCTGGCCGTCGCCAGGAACACCGGCGTGGAACCGCGGCAGCTGGTCGTGGAAGTCACCGAGAGTGTCTTCTTCGACGACGACTGCCACGTGATCCAGCAGCTCACCGCCCTCCGGCACGCCGGCGTGCGGGTGGCGCTGGACGACTTCGGCACCGGGTTCTCCTCGCTGGGGCGGCTCCAGGGGCTCCCCGTGGACACCCTGAAAATCGACCAGTCCTTCATCTCCATGATCCACACCGGCGATGAGAATCTGCCGATCCTCCGCTGCATGATTGCCATGGCCCACGGCCTGGGCCTGAGCGTCACGGCGGAAGGTGTGGAGACGGCAGCGCAGGTCCACTACCTGATGAAACTGGACTGCGATTCGCTGCAGGGCTTCCTGTTCTCCCGCCCCACCGCCGGGCCCGGCCTGCGGTCCGCCATAGCCCGGTCCAATGACGCGTTCGCCGCCCTGCTGGGAGAGCGGGTGTCCGGGCCGCGGTGACCCGGCGCTTTCGGTTGCGGGGTATTGGACACGGCCCCGTGGACCCTATGATTCAGGAACGCACTGTCCCGCGGCGCCGCCGCCGGAACAGCCATCAACACCTCAACCGTCGCTTCGGAAGGCAGTTACCGCCGTGGGAACTGGGATTGAAGAGACCCTGCTGGAGCAGGGTCCCGATGCTGTCCTGCTG
>DATITT010000211.1:0-3402 GCA_035467435.1 Arthrobacter sp.
CGAGCCGCTGGATCCCGGCGAGGGCGGTGTCCTCGCCGATGGCCGTGACCTGAACGCGGAGGCTGTTGTCCGTGGCGATGGTGCCGGCGACCACGGGGTCACCGGGGGAGCGGAGGACGGTTTTGGACTCGCCGGTGATCATCGATTCGTCGAATTCGGCCTGCCCCTCGATTACGGTTCCGTCCGCCGGCATCCGGGCGCCGGAACGCACCAGGATGGTGTCGCCGCTCCTGAGCTCGGACACGCTGACGGTTTCGGTTCCGGACTCCGTGAGGCGTTCCGCCTCGTCGGGCAGCAGCGCCGCGAGGGCATCCAAGGCGCCCTGGGCCGAGCCGAGGGCGCGCATTTCAATCCAGTGCCCCAGCAGCATGATGGCGACCAGCAGGGCCAGTTCCCACCAGAAGTCGAGATCGAAGCCGCCGATCCCCAAGGGTGGTCACCCACGAAGCGGTGAAGGCGACGGTGATGGCCGTGCCTGTGGACCATGGGCTCGTCGTCCTGCAGGGAGTCCGTGCCGGCGCCGGCCGTCCCGTGGGGCCGGCGGGCGCCGTGGTCCTCGGGCGGGTGGTTCATCAGCGGACCTCGATCACGCCCATCATGCCGAGGTCCTCGTGATCCAGGATGTGGCAGTGGTAGACCGAGCGGCCGCTGAAGTCGCGGAATGCGATCCTGACCGTGGCGCGGCCGTTCGCCGGGACATTCACCACGTCCCGCATCACCACGGGGCCGACTGCCTGACCGTTGTTGTTGATGAGCTGCATTGGCCACACGTGCAGGTGGAAGGGGTGGTCCATGGGGCTGGTGTTGACGAGCGTCCATTCCTCCACGGTTCCGGCCGCGGCGGTCGTGTCCGTGCGGGTCTCGCTGTATTCACGGCCGTTGATGGTGAACCGCATCATGCCGCCCATCCCCCCGCCCATCATGCCGCCCATCCGTCCCGATCCCGCACCCATGGACAGGACGAGCTGCCGGCGTGCGGCGACGGCGGCCGTGCGCAGGTCCTCCGGGTCCGGCCGGGACGGGATGGAGCCCGGCGGGGCCTCGGAGGAGCCGCTGACCCGGAAGGTTGCCAGCGCAGCCGCCCCGCGGTCGGGGACCGGCCCCCGCCCCATCATTCCCGGCATGCCGCCGCGGTCATAGGGCAGGGCCTGCAACACGGATTCGCCGGTGGCGGCGGTCACCAGCAGGTCCGCCCGGTTGCCCGGAGCCAGCAGCAGTTCGTCCACGGTTTCGGGTTCGGGGGACCGTCCCGAGTCCATGCCGATCAACGCCAGCTGTTGGCCGTCCAACCGCAGCCGGAGATAGCGGGCCACACAGGTGTTGATGATCCGCCACCGTTCCCGTGCGCCCGGCTGGGCGGTGAGGAGCGGGTTGCGCTGGCCGTTGAGCAGGAGCAGTTCACCTTCCCGGCCCGCCATGCGTTCCATCGGCGAGACGGCGGCGATGTTCCCGGCGCTGTCCAGGGTGGTGTCCGAGACCAGCAGAACCCGTTCCGTGCTTACCGGGATGGCCTCGGGATCCTCGACGATGATCGCCCCGAACAGCCCGGCGAAGATCTGGTCTGCGACCATGCCGTGGTGATGCGGGTGGTACCAGTACACGCCCGGCGGGTGGTCCGGAGGCAGCTTGTAACGGTAGTCGAAGCCCTGTCCGGGCGTGACCGCTAGAAAGACATTGTCCGCGTCGGCCTGCGGGGACACGTGGAGCCCGTGGACGTGCAGGTTCGTGGGTTCGTTAAGGCTGTTCTCGAGCCGGACGTTGAGCTCGTCGCCTGGCCGCAGACGCAGGGTGGGGCCAGGGACGGTGCCGTTGTAGCACAGGGCACTGGCCTGGCGTCCGCCGAGCTCCACCCGTCCGGGGGCGGCGTCCAGGGTGAGCTGCAGCCGGCCGTCCGCGCTGCGAAGTTCGGCGGGGCCGTGCAGCTCGGGGTCCTGGGCGGGCGCTGCGCCGCCGCCGTTGCCCCCGTTGCCCCCGCTGCCGCCGATGCCAGTCGGCTGCTGCGTGGAATTCAAGGACCACCACAGCCCGGCGCCGCCCGCCACAGTGGCCGCAGCGCCCAGGCCGCCCACTATCAGGGCGTTGCGGCGGCTGATTGGCCGCATTACGGCTCCTCGCCGAGTACTTTCACATTCTCGCGGTATTGTTCCGCGGTGAGCTCGCCCCTCGCGAAGCGTTCATCGAGGATCAACCGCGCCTGGCTCTTGCCGCCCGGGGGAGTCCCCGGCGGGCCATAGGGCGGGGCGCCGTAGGGTGCGTAATGCGCAGGACCGCCGCGGTCGGGTCCGCCGGTGAAGAGGCGCACCGCGAGAAGCACCAGCACCGCGATCCCCACCAGTAACAGCAGCCCCCAAAGCCACATCCAGCCGAAGCCGTCACCGTAATAACCCATCATGGCCTGATCCCTTCGCCCGTGACCGTTCCTGCCGCTGCCCCCCCATTTTCCGCCCGCTACCGGGTGAGGGATAGGGCCCTTGGTCGCATTTCGGGCACCCCGGCCGGCGGGACGGAACGCCCGCGCCCGGGCAGGCCGGGCAGAACACCACGCCACGGGTCGCAGGGCTGCCTCAGCTGATCAGCAGGCCCAGCGCTTCGGTCAGGTGCCCCACTTCCCGCACGGAGAAGCCCGCCGGCACCGGGCCCGGGCCGTTCGGGCTGGCGGGGACCACGGCATGGGTGAACCCCAGCCGGTGGGCTTCGTGGATCCGCTGGTTGATGCCGGGCACGGGGCGGACCTCCCCGGCGAGCCCCACTTCGCCAAAGGCGATGAGCCGCTGCGGCAGGGGTTTCTTGGCTTTCGCCGAGGCCACGGCCAGCGCGACGGCGAGGTCCGTGGCCGGCTCGCTGAGTTTCACCCCGCCCACGGTTGCCACGTAGGAATCGTCCTTGTTCAGCAGGCAGCCGGCCCGCTGCTGGAGCACGGCCAGCAGCATGGCCACCCGGGAACTGTCCAGCCCGCTCGTGGCCCGGCGCGGCTGGGAGCTGGAACTTTCGGCCAGCAGGGACTGCACCTCGGCCAGGAGCGGGCGGCGCCCCTCCAGGGTCACCGTGATGCACGTGCCGGAGACCGGCTCCTTGGTCCGGGAGACAAACAGCCCGCTCGGATCGGCCAGACCCGCGATCCCATCCTCGTTCAGGTCGAAGCAGCCGACGTCGTCCGTGGGGCCGTACCGGTTCTTGACCGCCCGCAGCAGCCGCAGCCGGGAGTGCCGCTCGCCTTCGAACTGGCACACCACATCCACGAGGTGCTCAAGCAGCCGGGGGCCGGCGATGGAGCCGTCCTTGGTCACGTGCCCCACCAGCAGGGTGGTCATGTTGCGGCGTTTGGCCGCGGCGATCAGTGAGGCGGCGACCTCCCGGACCTGCGAGACACCGCCGGCGCTGCCTTCCACGTCGGCGCTGCTC
>DATITT010000212.1:0-9839 GCA_035467435.1 Arthrobacter sp.
CGCCACCGCCCCGGTCATCATCTTCGACCGCAAGGACGACCTGCAGGACCGGTACCTGCGGTCCGTGAGCCGCACAGCACTCCAGCCGCCCCGGCATTATGTCCCGGCGGCCCACGAGTTCGGCGAGGCCATCCGCTGGTCGATGGGCTGGGGGCTGCTCCCCGAAATCGAAGTGTCGGAGGAACTGAAGCGCCGCACGCTGGTTTCCCCGGACCCCGCCGCGCACGTCGACGTGCCTCTCCACTGGCAGCAGTGGCGGTACGGATCGGCGGCCCTCGACGAGGTCGCAGCCGCAATCCAGGCCGCCGCCCGCCCGCTCCGGTGAGCCGCCGGACGCGGCCGCGCCCCGGTTGGCAGGAACTCGACCAGACATGGCCGATTTCCGCCAGTCCCGGGACGCCGCGCGGACTAGATTGGCAGCATGGCCACAACCGCCCAGACAGGCTCCCCCCAGCCGGACAGCACGCACCCGGACGGCACCCACGAAGTGCCGCCGCACGCTCCCACCCCCGCTCCCCCGCCCAGGACCCTGCAGCCGGGCCAGATCAGCAGGCTCGGCATCGCCGCCGTCGTGGTCACCGTGGTGCTGTGGGCGTCCGCCTTCGTAGGCATCCGCGCCGTGGGACCGAGCTTCTCCCCCGGCTCCCTGACCCTGGGCCGGCTGGCGATTGCCGCCGTCGTGCTGGGACTGGTGGTCCTCCCGCAACTTCTCAATAGCAGCAACCTCCCCCGGGGCCGCGAGTGGTGGCCCATCCTGGCCTACGGCGTCATGTGGTTCGGCGGCTACAACGTGGCGCTGAACGCGGCGGAGCATCTCCTCGACGCGGGCACCGCCGCCCTGCTGATCAACGTCAACCCGATCCTGGTCGCCGTCATGGCCGGCGTGATCCTCAAGGAGGGCTTCCCGCGCTGGCTGATCATCGGCAGCCTCGTCGCGTTTGGCGGGGTCGCGGTGATTGCCCTGGGTTCCGGCGAGCGGTCGACGGCGGACGTCGCCGGGGTGCTGCTGTGCCTGCTGGCTGCGGCCCTCGCCGCGGTGAGCGTCATCGTGCAGAAGCCGGTGCTGCGGAAGTTCCCCGCCGCCCAGGCCACCTGGTTCGGGATCATGGTCGGAGCCATCTGCTGCCTGCCCTTCAGCGGCCAGCTGGTCGCCGAACTGCAGGTGGCGCCGCTGCCGGCCACCCTGGGCCTCGTCTACCTCGGCGTTTTCCCCACCGCGATCGCCTTCACCACCTGGGCCTATGCCCTGTCGCTGATCGACGCAGGCCGGCTCGCCGCCACCACCTATCTGGTGCCCGGCACCACGATCCTGATCTCCTGGCTGGTGCTCGGCGAAATCCCCACCGCCTGGGGCCTGGTCGGCGGCGCCGTCTGCCTTGTGGGGGTGGGGCTGACCAGGCGCCGGTCCCGCTGATTCGGCGCTAGAGTTTCTGCTATGCCCGCCTCCCTGCCGCCAGGCCTCCCGATCATTCCGACCGGCCCGGACAGCCCGGACGACGGCGGGAACGGCGCCGGCCATGATCACCCACCGTTCCCGATGTCAGAGACCGACTTCGAGGCTGCGGTGAACGACGCCCTGGACCGGATCCCGCCGGACCTCGCCAAGACCATGAACAACGTCGCCATTTTCATCGAGGACGACTACACACCCCAGCCCGGCGACGATCCGGACACCGTGCTGTTGGGCCTCTACGAGGGCGTGCCGCTGACCGAACGGGACTCCTGGTGGGACGCCGGCTCGCTGCCGGACCGCATCACCATCTACCGCCAGCCGATCCTGGACATCTGCGAAACCCGCGAGGACGTGATCGAGGAAGTGACCATCACCGTGGTCCACGAGATCGCGCACCACTTCGGTATCAGCGACGATCGCCTGCACGAGCTCGGCTGGGGCTAGCCTTGTAGGCATGGGACACGACCACAGCCACTCACACGGCCTTACCGGCACAGGCAAGCACCGGAAGCGCCTGGTCACCGTCCTGGCCATCACCCTCTCCGTCGTCCTGATCCAGATCGTCGGGGCACTGCTTTCCGGCTCCCTGGCCCTGCTGGCCGACGCCGGCCACATGCTGTCCGACGCGGCCGGGGTGTCCATCGCCCTGCTGGCCGCCTGGATCGCCACCCGGCCGGCGAGCGACCAGCGCACCTACGGCTACCAGCGCGCCGAGGTGCTGGCCGCCCTGGCCAACGCCCTGGTGCTGATCGTGATCTCGGTGGTCATCTTCACGGAGGCGATCCGCCGGCTTGGCTCTACCCCCGAGGTGCGAACCGACATCATGCTTTATGCCGCCGTCCTCGGTGCCCTCGCCAACCTCGTGTCCCTGCTGATCCTCCGCGGCGCCCAGAAGGAAAGCCTCAACGTCCGCGGCGCCTACCTTGAGGTCCTGGGCGACCTGCTCGGCTCCTTCGCCGTCATCGCCGCCGCCCTGGTCATCATGGTCACGGGCTTCCAGGCAGCTGACACCATCGCCTCGATCGTCATCGCGCTGATGATCCTGCCGCGGGCCTGGCACCTGCTCCGCGACGTGGTGGACGTGCTGCTCGAGGCGACCCCCAAGGGCGTGGAAGTGCAGATGATCCGCGAGCACATCCTGGCCGTGGAGGGCGTGGTGTCCGTGCACGACATCCACATCTGGACCATCACCTCCGGCGTGCCCGTGTTTTCCGCCCACGTGGTGGTGGAGGATGCGGCGCTGGGTGCCCGCGGCGCCGACCAGATCCTGGACAAGCTCGTCAGCTGCCTGGGCTCGCACTTCGACACCGAGCACTGCACCTTCCAGCTCGAACCGGTCACCCACGCGGAACACGAATCACACCAGCACGCCTGAGCCCTGTCCCCCCTGCATATTCCGCTCACCCAGGCCCGGCCCGGGGATCTGCGGATCTGGGGTTCGGCGCCGGGGACGCCCCGGCCTCACGTGGCCGGTGACCGCCCTCAGGAGAGCACGTCCTTGGTGACGAACCTGCCGTAAGCGAGCGCACCGAACACGGCGACGTAGCCGCCCTGCAGCAGCGCATTGGTGAGGAAGGAATCCCACGCAATGGGCTGGCGGAGCAGGTCCGCGAAGTCCAGCCAGTAGTGGGTGAAGAGCCACGGATGCAGCCATTCCAGCTGCGGCAGCGCATCCAGCACCTGCGAGACCACCGAGAGCACCACCGTGGACGCCATCGCACCCACGGGGACGTCCGTGAGTGTGGACATAAAGAGCCCGATTGCCGACAGGCCCATCAGCGACACGGCAAGATAGGCGGCAATCAGCAGCAGCCGCTGCAGTGCCTCCGCTGCCCCGATCGAGTCCCCGGAAAGCAGCGTGACCGGCCCCACGGGGAAGAGCGCCGCACCGATGCCGGCCCCGACCAGCGCCACCACCAGCGGCGCCGCGACGGCGAAGGCCACGGCCCCGGCGTATTTCACCAGCAGCAGCCGGACCCGGCCCGCGGGGGCCACCAGCAGATACCGCAGGGTTCCCTGCCCGGCCTCTCCGGCCACGGTATCGCCCGCCACCACCCCCACGGTCAGCGGCAGGAACAGCGGGACGGAGACCAGCAGGGCGGTCACGCCAACAAACAAACCGTTCTGCGAAATCCGGTCGAGGAACGCCGGTCCCCGGCCGGGCGGCACCGCGGAAGACAACCGCACTGCCACTGCGATCAGGATCGGAATGGCCGCCAGCGCGCACAGCATGGCCCACGTCCGGCGGCGGCGGAAGAGCACCGCGAGCTCGGATGCGAGCAGACCGCGGCCCCACTGCCCCCGCGGCGTTGACGCGGACGCAGCCGCCGGACTTCCACCGGGGCCGCCCGGGGGGCCTGCACCCGCCGGGGCTGTTTCGCTGGGGCTGGATTCTTTACTGGACAACGTCGAAGCCCTCCCCCGTCAGCGCCACAAAGCGTTCCTCCAGGCTGACCTGTTCGGTGGCGAAGCCCCGGACCCGGACGCCGGCCGCCACCAGGGCGGACACGACCGCCTCCGGTGCCACGGCTCCGTTCCCTGCCGCCGCCGGAAGCGGCGCGTAGAGCACCTCGCCCGTGCTGCCGGGGATTGCACTGCCGGAACCTGTGCTGCCTGACGCGGAACGGCCTGCCGCCCCGGCGGCATCCGGGCCGGCGACGGCAGCGGTCAGGCCCAACCGGGCCAGCACCTCGGCCGCGGTCCCCGCGTCGGGCGTCAGTACCCGGATCCGTGCCTGCCCGCCCTGGCGCAGTTCCGCGAGGGTTCCCTGCGCCACCAGCCGGCCAGCGCTCATGATGGCGGCGTGCGTGCAGATCTGTTCCACCTCGGCCAGCAGGTGGCTGGAGACAAATACGGTGGCGCCGTCGGCCGCGAGTGAGCGGACCAGGCTGCGGACCTCCCGGGTCCCCTGCGGATCCAGCCCGTTTGTCGGTTCGTCCAGGATCAGGAGGTCCCGCGGTGCCAGCAGGGCATTGGCGATGCCGAGCCTCTGCTTCATGCCCAGCGAGTAGGCCCGGACCTTCTTGTCCGCGGCATGCGTCAGGCCCACCCGCTCCAGCGCCGACTGGACCCGCGCCTTCCGCGTGGCGGCGGGAACATGCGGGTCGGCGGCGTCGAAACGGTGCAGGTTGGCCGCACCGGAGAGGAAGGGATAAAAAGCCGGTCCCTCGACCAGGGCACCCACGCGGGGCAGCACCCCGTGCAGGTGCCGCGGCATCTCCTCGCCGAGGAGCCGGACGGAGCCACCCGTGGCCGCGGCGAGCCCGAGCATGAGCCGGATCGTGGTGGTCTTTCCGGAGCCGTTGGGACCCAGGAAGCCGAAGACCGAGCCCTTTGGCACGGCCAGATCAACGCTGTCGACAGCCAACTGGTGGCCGAAGCGCTTGCTGAGACCGGTGGTCTCGATGCTCAGTTCCGTCGCCGGCTTGGCAGCCGTCACGCGGCGGTCACCGGGCGGTTCACCGCGTCGTGGCCGCGGCCTGCAGCCGCTCCACCGGCACGGAACCGACGAGGATACGGCCGTCGTCGAGGATCAGCACATTCACCAGCGACGTCGACACGAGTCGCCCGCCCGGAACGGCAACCGAGGCCTGCTCCAGCAGGGCTGCGGCGCCGGACCGGGTTCCTTCCTGGCCGGAGGGCCCATGCTGCAGGGGGTTGGCAGTCGCGGGGTCCGGGGCTCCGTCCTGAGCCGGGGCCTGACCCGGCAGCGCCATGGCCCCCGCCGGGAATTCGAGCACCGAGGCCCAACCCGTGCCTGTGACGGTGGGCCGCTTCGCAGCCTTCGCCGCGGCAGCGTCGGACGGCGGCATGGCGGCGGCTTTGTGCTCCGGGAGTGGGATTTCCTCCACCGTGGCCCCGGGCGGCGGGGTGAAGTTGAAGATGGCGGAATCCGGGGCCTCCAGCGAGAGGCTCGTGAAGGCGACGCTGAAAGCCGGCTCGGCCTGTCCGCGCGCCTTCACCTCGACGCCGAGCGGAAGTCCGCTTTCGCCGTCGACCGCAATGGCGACCGAATCCACCAGGGTGGCATCCGTGGCCGGGGTAAGCATGAGATTGTAGGCTGCCCGTCCGGCGACCTGGACGTCCGGTCCGACGGTCACCTCCGTGCTCGCATCGAGTTTGGCGAGCAGCTTGTCGGCCAGGTCCTCGGGGGTCGCTACGGTTCCGGGGCGGGCTTCGTGGCGGCCCTCAGCATCGGCAGGAAGCTGCGCGTGGGCGGCCGTATTGTCCTTGGAATTGTAGAACCAGAGCTCGTCACCATTCCGGACCGCGTTCCGTTCCGCCATCCGGTCCATGATCTGCAGCCGGGCTTTTTCGGGCCCGTCCAGGTAGACACGGGCGGTGTGAGGTCCCGTCAGCAGCTCCAGCCAGGCCGTCTCCGGGGAGCCCGCACCGGACCCGGACCTCGGCAGTTCCGGCAGTCCGATCTCGGAGCTTTGCTCCAGCGTCCCGGACAGGGCTTTTTCGCCGTGCTGTGCGATCATCAGCAACACCTGCTGCGGGGTCTTCTCCGGGAGCGGGTCTCCGGCGCTCGCGGGAAGGGATCCGGACAGGACTCCTGCCGCGATCACGGCAGGGACCACAACAGCGGGCATCCAACGCAACCATTTGCGGGTCATCGCGACCACGCTCCAACCTTGCAGCTCATAATTCAACACTACGCCCGGGAGTGGCCCGTTTCACCCCTTCCCCGGCAGATTCGTCCAGGCGGCCGCCGGGCCGGACGGCGCAAGTTGGGACCGCCCATGCCCCTCATCAGGTTCCGGACCCGCTCCGGGCTATGAATCGCCGAGAACGGGGCCGAAGTTCACCCGGTCCGCCAGCCGGGGATCGTCCCGGTCCGGGACCACCATGACGGGGCCTTTGGTGTGGTGCAGGATCCCGTCCGAGGTGGATCCGAGCAGCATCCCGGCGAAGCCGCCGCGGCCGCGGGTGCCGACGACCACCAGTTCCACATGCCGGCTGGCCTCGACGAGGATGTCCACGGGCGAGCCATCCACGAGCTGCGTCTCCACCGTGAGGCGGGGGAAGTGGCTCCGTATCCAGGCGGTTCCGGCCTCGAGCTGGGCCCTGATGTCGGCGAACAGCGCGTCACGGTCCATCGGCGCGGGCACCCAGGCGAGCGAACCGCTGTACTGCGGAACGGCGCACACCACCCGCAGCGGCGCCGAGAGCCGCTCGGCTTGCTCCGCCGCCTCCAGCACCGCCACCCGGGCCTGTTCGGAGCCGTCGACCCCCACCACCACCACGTTTTCGACCGGGACGTGACCGGACTTCGCCTGCTCCGCGAGGACATGCTTGTCGTCGGTGGTTTCGCCCAGGCGGTCGGCGCAGATCAGGGGCACGGTGACCGTGGGGCATTTGGCGTGCGCGGGGAGGGCGCTGCTGACGGACCCGAGGAGCCGTCCGACGAACCCGCCCCGGCCCCGGGTGCCGAAGACCAGCAGCTCGGCCGTTTCGGACATTTCCAGCAGGACGCCGGAGGCATCGCCGTTCTCGACCGAGGCATCGACGTCGATCAGGTACCCGGCCACCTTGTCCACCGCCTGCTTCAGGATGGCCTCCGCGCCTTCGCGGATCACCGAATCGTCAACGGTGGCGTACCCGCCGTCGAGCCCTGACGCCGCGAAGATCGGAACGGAATAGGCCGTCACGATGTGCAACGGGCGATTGCGGCGCTCGGCTTCGCGGGCGGCCCATACCAGGGCGCACTTGCTGTGGTCTGAACCGTCGACGCCGACCACGATCCCCCGGGAGGCCGCGGACCCGCCGGGGGCATCCCCTGCCGGATCCGGATGCACCTGTTCTCGGCCCATGGGGTCCGCCTCCTCGCGATTCTTGCCTGATGTTGCGGCTATTCTGCCAGACGTGTTGGCGTGCAGCGTCCATTGGCGACGCGCCCGAAGAATCTGCGGCTAGAACCCCTGGTGTTTCCAACTATTCTCGGTTTGCCGGGAACAAGCAAGCGCCCGGACGGCGCGCCGGAATGAGGGCCGTCCCGCAGGTTTTGCCAGTGTTTGCACGGCTTGCGGCGTCCCCGGAGGACGGCGGAAGACGCCCGCGGTGCCGCCCGAAATGACCCGGTAATTCCCGGACCGGCCATTGTGGCAGCTGCTCTACCCAAGCCCGTAATTGTTAGGTAGTCTTCGAGACGTTGCTGAACCGAGACTCGTGTGTCAGAACGCGGATGCTGCTTGTGAGGCGTTGAGAGCAGTCGTTCGGGCGGGCAGCGGATCGCATTCGGGGCATCGGCCCCGCAATTGACACCATTCGAGGAGGGACCCTGCCGTGTCGACCATGCCTATGTCCGGTGGTATCGAACGGACCGCAGCCGTCGTCATCGGCACCGGCCTGTCAGGGCTGGCGGTTGCCAGCGAGCTGCAGCGACGCGGCGTGGGCTCCATCATTGTGGACGGGCTCGATCTGCTGGGCGCCGGCCAGCCGGCCAACACCTCCTCCCTGCAACGCTGCGACGCAGCCGACGCCGGCAGCCTGCGGGAGCGCAACGAGATCCTCCGGCATCTGCGGAACTACGCCGCCAGCCACAAGCTGGATGTCCGGAACAATATCCGGGCCCTGCAACTGGACCACGTTGATGCCGGCGCCACCGGCCCCACCCAGCAGTGGGCGGTCCGCACCCCTGGCGGCGTCCTCCTGGCGGATCACCTCGTCCTGACCCGCTGTGCCCACAGCCAGCTGCGCCGGATGCTCTCCGAGCTCGGCATGACCGCGGGGCAAAACCTGATGGCGACCATGCACGCCCTGGGGATGTACCTCGTGGGCGTGGGCGGACTCATCACGCCGACCCCGAAGGAAGTGCTGCGCCAGGCCAAGGTCGTGGGCCAGGCGATCTCCGCCAAGGTCCACCCGGACGGCCTTCCCGCCGCCCTCCCGGGGTACTACGACCTCGCCGCGCCTGCCTAAGGCTGAGCGGGCCGTCCCGGAGTCGCGCGGTCACCTAACGCAACGCGGGGTCATCTACGGCCCGTCACGCGGCCTCGGATGGGCGCGGAATGACCCCTCGTTGCTTCAGTCAGCTTTCGTTTCGGTGTCCTTGCCGGAGCCCGGCTTGAGCCGGCTCCTGGCCATCAGGCCCAGGACCACCATGATGCCGATGGCCGTTCCGACAAAGATCACGATGCTCCAGGGAAACGGCTCCGCGGAGCTGGCCGGCCGCGACGGCGCCGGCGTGATGCCCGGCTCGGCGGTTCCCATCGTGGGAGCCGCGGCAACCGCCGTCGAGCCTGGAGCTCCGGCGGTGGCGGTGAAGGTGAAGCTGCCTTCGATCGGGTGTGAATCCGAACTGACGACGCGCCACAGCACCGTATAGGCACCGGCCGGGGCGCCGGCCTTGAGCTTCTGCGAGGCCACGTTGTCCACGATCTCGACGCCGCCGTCGGACCAGTTGGTGCCGGCGTCGTCGTTCACCAGAATCTGCGACCCCAGCACCAGCGGATTCTTGTTGAAAGTGACCGAGACCTGCTCCGGTGGCGCCGCCAGGGTAACGCCGGTGGCCGGGCTGGTGGATACGGCGGCATCGTGGGCCGAAGCCGGGGCAACCGCCCCCAGCAGGGCGGCGGCGAGGATCGCCGCGCCCAGGAAGGCACTGAAAAGCTGGCGGATGAGGCGCATGGAAGAGCTGCTCCTAGTGTTGGCTTCCTTACAGACTAGGCGAAATCGGCCGGACGCCGGGTGCGCGCCCAATAGGATTCAAGTAACTATCCACACCTCCCGGAGGACTAATGCTCAAGCAGGGCTCTGCACTCGACCGGTACTTCAAGATATCCGAGCGGGGGTCGGACTTCTCGCGGGAGATCCGGGGAGGGTTCGCCACGTTCTTCGCCATGAGCTACATCGTGGTGCTGAACCCGCTGATCCTCTCGGGGCCCGATTCCACCGGCGCCACCCTCGGCTTCCCCGCCGTCGCCGCCGTCACCGCCTTTGCGGCCGGCATCCTGACCATTCTGATGGGCGCGTGGGCCAAGCACCCCTTCGCGCTGGCAACAGGCCTCGGTGTCAACGCCTTCGTCGCCGTCACGGTGGCCACCAACCCCGGCCTGACCTGGCCGGACATGATGGGCCTCGTCATGCTCTCGGGCATCACCATGCTGATCCTGGTCCTTACCGGTTTCCGGACCGCAGTCTTCAAGGCCGTCCCGGAAGGGCTGAAAACCGCGATCGTGGTGGGCATCGGCCTGTTCATCGCCCTGATCGGCCTGGTCAACGCGGGCTTCGTGCGCCGCATCCCGGATGTTGCCGGCACCACTGTTCCGGTCGGCCTGGGCTTCGACGGCAAGCTGCTGGGCTGGCCCACCCTGGTCTTTGTCTTCGGCCTGATCCTCACCATCGCCCTCGTGGTGCGCAAGGTCAAGGGCGCGATCCTGAT
>DATITT010000213.1:0-4214 GCA_035467435.1 Arthrobacter sp.
CCAGGCGGGCGTCCCGTTGCCGAGTTTGGTGATGTTCGCTTCCGCTTTGGCGATCCACGCCTCCAGTTCCTCGAGGGAAAAGACGTCCTCCAGGCTGTACATACGCTGCAGGTGTTCGACGGCGGCAAAGGCGGCGGACACTTCGCCGCCCACCTCCTGGGTCGGGGAATCGTTGGCCACGAGTTCCGGGTGCATGGCCTCGATCGTTTCCAACCGCCGGTAGAGCTCGTCGAACTCGGCGTCCGAAATGATCGGCGCGTCCTCCTGGTAGTACGCGAAGCGGTGCTTGCGGACTTCCTCGACGAGGACCTCGTACTCTTCGCGCACGGCCTCGGAGGGGGTGTGTGTTTCGGCTTCTGCTGCAGTGTTCCCTGTGCTCACAGACCTATCCTGCCCTAGATCCTCCCCGATGCCCTATCACTTGTTGTCCCCATATGGGCCCGGAAGCAACCACAACTGATAGGGCAACGGGCTTAGTTCCGGTTCTCCGGCGGCAGCGCGACCTGGAGCTTGCGGACCTTGCCGCGGCCCACGATGTAGCCGCGGCCGGGGATGAAGTCCGTGCTGATCCGGCCCAGCGAGGTGCTGAGCAGGCTGTCGCCGTCGATGTCGCCGGGGTTGAGCAGCAGGCCGCGGCGGCCGGACTTGAAGGGCTGCGCGAGGGACCAGGCCGAGGACCAGGTGGAGGTCTCGGATTCGCCCACCACCCACTGCTCGGCCTTGATCGAGGCGGTGATGAGCCGTTCGATCCCGGATTCCGCTCCCGTGTCGGTGAAGTCGGTCAGCCCCTCGATGAAGATCGCGAGCTTGCCCGGCGTGCCGGTGGAGTAGTCCACCAGCTCGTCGATGGCTTCCTCGACGTCGTCCGCGCCCACCACGGAGCGGTCCCAGAGCTTCAGGGACGCCGCCGCGGAGCGCCGGGAGCCGATGTACAGCAGTTCGACGCCGGGGTTGGAGCGGCGCAGCGCGTAGGCCAGGGTCACCAGGGCCACGGTGCGGCCGGAGCCGGGCGGGCCCGCCAGCAGCAGCGGGCCCTTGGCCAGGATCTCGGCGGGCTGGAGCGTCTCGTCGTCGACGCCGATCACCGGCAGGTCCGGGCTGCCGGCGGGCAGGATGTCGAGGTCGATCTGGTCCGGCAGGCGCTCGATCTGCGGGGCGCGTTCGACGCCCTGGCGCAGCATGGCCTCGGTGAGTTTGTGCACTTCGCGGGCCTGCACGGCCAGGTTGGAGTTGCCGCCCAGCACCGCCAGCTGGACCTCGAGGTTGCCCAGCAGGCCGCGGCCCGGAGGCGAGGCCTGGCCCAGGACGTCCTTGGGCACATCCATCGACAGGTAGTCGTCCTCGGAGGAGAGCCGGAGCACCAGCCGGCGCTGGATCGAGGCCAGCAGCGACGCCGGCACCGAGTTGGGCCGGTCCCCGCTGACCACGAGGTGGATGCCCAGCGGACGGCCGTCGGTGGCGAGCTGCAGGAAAATGTCCCACAGCGCGGAGAGCTTGCTGTATTCGTACGCCTCGCGGAAGGCGGACATGCCGTCCACCAGCACGAAGATCCGCTTTTCCTCCGGCCGGTCCGCGAGGGTCCGGTACTCCACGATGGTCGACGCGCGGACTTCCGAATAGCGGGCCGCGCGGTCGTCGGCGACGTCCCGGAGCCAGCGCAGCAGCCGGCCGACGCGTTCGACGTCGTCGCCGTTGATGATCTCGCCGACGTGCGGCAGCTCATCGAGCATCTTCAGCCCCGAGGAGCCGCAGTCAATGCCGTAGACGTGCACCGGCCCGCCGCGCGGGGTGACCGCGGCGGCGATCGCGATGCCGCGCAGGGCCGCGGACTTGCCCGAGCCGCCGGTGCCGTAGATGGCCATGTTGCCGTCCCGGTCCGGCTCGTAGAACACCGTGGGCTGGTCCTGGTGCGCCGGGTCGTCCGCCACCCCGAGGAGCAGCCTTTCGTCCGTGCGGGGGTTCGGCAGCCGGGAGAAGTCGTAGGTCGTGGCGAGTTCGTCCAGCCAGGGCTTGCGCGGCGGGTCGATGGAGAGCACGTCGGCGGCCTTGATGATGTTGGCCGTCATCCGGGCGATGTCGTTCAGGCCCGCAGCCTCTTCCTTCACCGGGATCTCGGGCGCCGGGGCGGCCCAGGCCGGGCCGGAGCCGAAGGCCATCTCGACGATCTCGATCTGCGGCCGCTGCGGCTTCTCGGTGGTCCAGCCGCCGGCGTAGCCGGTCTGGAAACCCTGGATCCGGCCGGGGCCGGTCTTGGCGGCGCCGCGCCCGGGGATGGACGGGTCGAAGTAGGCTGCCGTCGGCACGCCGAGGATGTCGATCGCGTCATCCACGTCGGCCATCCGCAGCGCCACGCGCAGGTTGGTGTTGGCGCGCAGGCTTTCCTTGATCACGCCGGCCGGGCGCTGGGTGGCCAGGATCAGGTGCAGGCCCAGGGAACGGCCGCGGGCGGCGACGTCCACCACACCGTCGACGAACTCCGGCACCTCGGTGGCGAGGGCGGCGAACTCGTCCACGATGATGATCAGGTACGGCGGTGCGTCCGGGTCCGCTTCGCGCTGGAGTTCCAGCAGGTCCTTGGCTTTCTTCCGGTTCAGCAGCCGTTCGCGGTAATGCAGCTCGGCCCGCAGCGAGGTCAGGGCGCGGCGGACGAGGTGCGGGGAGAGGTCGGTGACCAGTCCCACGGTGTGCGGCAGGTGCAGGCAGTCCGCGAACGCGGCGCCGCCCTTGTAGTCGACAAAGAGGAAACTCACCCGGTCCGGGCTGTAGGCCGCGGCCATGCCCATCACCCAGGACTGCAGGAACTCCGACTTGCCGGCACCGGTGGTGCCTCCGACCAGCGCGTGCGGGCCCTCGTTCTTGAGGTCGAGGTAGAGCGGTTCGATGCCCTTGGAACCGACCAGGGCCCGGAGCGTGCCGTTGTCCTTGCGGTTG
Organism: Arthrobacter sp.; assembly: GCA_035467435.1. Taxonomy (GTDB): domain Bacteria; phylum Actinomycetota; class Actinomycetes; order Actinomycetales; family Micrococcaceae; genus Arthrobacter. The sequence goes on from DATITT010000213.1 coordinate 2,932, forward strand.
GGCACGGCGGAGGCCCGGACCGAGTTGTTTTCGGTCCAGCGCTCGGCCACGGCCGCCGGGTTGTCCAGGAAGTCCTTGCCGATCAGGGTCGCGTAGGACACGGCACGCGGCAGGTCGGACTCGTCCTCCAGCGGCTTGCCGACGTCCACGACCGGCGTGAGCATGCGGGCCAGCTGGGCGGCGAGGCCGGCATCGAGGCTTTCGCAGCTCACCGGGAAGGTGTGCCGGCCGAGCCGGACCTGGCCGGTGGTGGTGCCGTGGTCGCCGTCGACGGCCATGAAGTCCCGGCAGGCGGCCGGAAGCTGCTGCACCGAGGACGCCACCCACATCACGTGCACCCCGGAGTCCGGGCCCCGCTCAAGGACCCGGGTGAGCCGGCCGCGGTCCACCGGGGCGTCGTCCTCGACGACCACCAGCACGGTGGGCAGCAGCGGCGCCGGAAGGTCCGCGCTGAGCGGGTCGACGCCGGGCCGCAGGGCCGGGCGCGGGGCCTGGGACGCGGCCTCCCGCTGGTCAATCAGGTCCTCCAGCCGGGACAGCAGGGCCGAGCCGCCCGCGGGGCCGGCGGCGAGGTGGTCGCCGCTGAGCGGGCTGTGGCCGGAGCCGACGTGCGGGAGCCACTGCAGCCATTCCCAGCGTTCCTTGGACTGCGCCGAGGTGATGGCGGCCAGGACCACTTCCGCGGGCGAGTGCAGGCCGACGAGCTGCAGGACCATGCCGCGGGCCACATCGTCGACGAGGCCGCGGGTCCCGGCGAGGCCGAAGGACCCTGCAGAGCGCAGCTGCGAGACGACCGGCACCCCTTCGATGTCACGGAACTGCGCCATGCACTCCTGGATTTCGGCCATGTATTCGGCCTCGGTGTCGTTGCTGTTGGGCTCCTCGAACTGGATCCGCGAGGGCGAGGTGCCCAGGCCGAAGCGCAGGCCCAGGAAGCCGGTGTGCTCGGGCCGGTGGGTCCAGAGCAGCGGGCCGAGCTTGTAGATCGAATCGACCGTGTCGCTGACCGAGGGTGCTTCCTGCAGCCGGACCGAGCGTTCCACGTTCTGCAGCCGGGTGATGTCCGTCCGGAAGGCGGCTATGGACTCGCGGAACTGCTTGAGCTGTTCCTTGCGCTCCCGCTTGGCCTGCAGCTTCTGGTCCACGTAGTGGCCCACGATGAACAGCGGCATCATCAGCATAAAGACGACCGAGAGCACGTTCTGCGTGACGGCGAACAGGATGCCGCCCATCATCAGCGGCGCGAGCAGCATGATGTACGGGAAGGCGTGGTGCTCCTGGCG
>DATITT010000214.1:0-2491 GCA_035467435.1 Arthrobacter sp.
AGCAACCAGTCCGTGGCGTTTTGCCAGGTCTTCTTCCTCGGTGCCGCCGCTTCGGGCTTCACCTTCATGCTGTTCAGCCGGGTCGTCCCGCACCGCGGCAGGGACTGACGGTTCCCGCTCCCTAGAGCTGCACGCCGATGAGCAGCGGTTCCGGGTGCAGTTCGATCCCAAAGCGTTCGACGACGCCGCGGCGCACCTCCCGCGCGACCGCCAGCAGGTCCGCGGCGCTGGCGTTTCCCCGGTTGGTGATGGCCAGGGTGTGTTTGGTCGACAGCGAGGCCCGGCCGCCGGACACGCTGTCCGTTTCGAGGCCGAACCCCTTGCCGAAACCGGCCTGGTCGATCAGCCAGGCCGCCGAGAGTTTCGTCAGCCCGTCCGCGCCGCCCGGGTAGCGCGGCGCGTCCTCGGGCAGTCCGGCAGCGACGGCTGCCGGCACGATCGGGTTCGTGAAGAAGGAGCCGGTGGAGTAGGTGTCCGGGTCTGCGGCGTCCCACACCATGCCCTTGGATGCCCGGAGCCGGAGCACTTCACGGCGGACGTCGTTCGAATAGGCCCGCTGGCCGGCGTCGACGCCCAGCGCCCTGGCCAGCTCGGCGTAGCGGATGGGGGCGCTCATCCGGCCCAGCGGCAGCTGGAACTCGACCGTGAGCACCACGTAGCGAGGGGAGCCGTTGACGGTGGTCTGCTTGAGGATCGAATCGCGGTAGCCGAACTTCAGCTCGGAACTGGTGAAGGTGTGCACCGCGTTGCGCTGCCGGTCCCAGGTCCGGACGGCGGCGATGGTCTGGGAAACGTCCGAGCCGTACGCACCGACGTTTTGGACCGGGGTGGCGCCTGTGGCGCCCGGAATGCCCGAGAGCGCTTCGATGCCCGACCAGGCGTGCCGCACGGCGTGCTCGACCAGGGCGTCCCAGTTGTGCCCGGCCTGGACCACAACGGAGGCGCCGCCGCAGGAGTCCTCTGCGTTGACTGCGAAACCTTCCGAGGCGATTTTCAGCACGGTGCCGGGGAACCCGTCGTCGGACACCAGCAGGTTCGAGCCGCCGCCGATGATCAGCAGGGGCTCCCCGGCAGCATCCGCTGAGCGGACGGCCTCGATGATCTCAGCTTCGGTGCGGGCTTCGATGAAGCTGCCGGCGGGGCCGCCGACGGCGGCCGTGGTCAGGGCGGAAAGCAGTGTCTGGGTCACCCGACCAGCCTAGCTTGGCAGAACGGTATCGATCTTCGCCGAAGCCATTCCGCGGGGGGCGGGCAGGAGGTCGCCCCCCGAGCGCGGAGCGACGGATCGCTTGGCAGTCAGAGCGGGCCGCTCATGGAGCAGGAGCCTTATTTACACAGCCAGCCACCACTCCGCGAGACGGAACAGTGAACCGGCACGCCATCATTGACGAAAACAAGGAGACCAGCAAAGCTAGCGAACAACCACCAGCAACCACAGGTGGTCTCATACCGCTGGCAAGCCCCAACCGACACCGCTCAGAAAGGACCGTCCTGAACATGGCAATCATCGACATTGGCCCCACGCCCAATTCCTTCAACTTGGAGACCGCCACCACCGAGAACACCAACTACCGAACCGTCGCTTGGACCGGCGAGTACCTGCAGGTCACCCTCATGTCGATCCCTGTCGGCGAATCCATCGGGCTGGAGATGCATTCCGGTACTGACCAGTTTCTCCGCCTCGACGCCGGAACCGGCAAAGCGCAGATGGGCCCCAACAAGGACACCCTGACCTTCGAGCAGGATGTTGCGGACGGGTGGTGCGTCCTCGTCCCTGCCGGCACCTGGCACAACGTCACTAACACGGGCGATACCCCCATGCGGCTTTACGTGATCTACGCGCCCGTTCACCACGCGTCCGGCAATATCCACAAAACGGCAGCTGATGCTGCCAAAGATGAGGCCGATGATACCGACACACCCCCAACCTGGACCGAACAACCGTCTGAGGTCGACGCCGATCAGCATGCCAGCAACGGGTAGTCGCGGCGCCGGAGACAACGGATACGTAGGCGTTTCTTGTCAAAAGGGCAAGAGTTAGCGGTCCAGGACTGATTCGTTCCGGACCGCTCTCTTGTGTCCGCTCTCCGCGTGGTGCGGATGGCTGACGCGTCATGGATGGCCGGCAGCCGGGACACCCACGTGGCGAAGGCGATGCCGCTGAACTCGTAGGCCGCTCACGGCATCGCCATGCGGCTAGGCCAGCTTGACGACGGCCTGGGCCTTCATGAGCACCTTCTGGCCGGCGCAGGTGACGGTCAGGTCGACCCTGGCGGTGCCTTTGTCGGCGTCGATCGCTCCGATGGCGCCGCTGATCTCGACCACGGCGCCGGCCTCCGCCGTCCCCGTGGTGTCGGAGACCGGGACCGGTTTCGTGAAACGGGTCTGGAAATCGACGACGGCGGCAGGGTCGCCGGCCCAGTCGGTGACGAGCTGGACGGCGGACCCCATGGTGAACATGCCGTGCGCGATCACGCCGGGCAGTCCCACG
>DATITT010000215.1:0-8478 GCA_035467435.1 Arthrobacter sp.
CCTTCTGGCCCTCGGCGCGCAACTGGTCGTTGTTCGTGGCGTTGCCAGTAGCTTCCTTGGCCTTGCCGCCGAGGTGCTCCGCTTGATTCTGAATTTTGTCTCCGATACCCATGGTGCAAACACCTTTCGTTTCCGGTTGAATTCAACGTCCCCTCACCATAACACAAAGCATGCTTACTAAATCAAGAGGTGTCAGGAGGGTGTCCCGCGCCGCAGGGGTGAAATCTGCGCCGGAGCCGGGCTAGGCTCGATGCCATGGACCACAAAATCAGCCTGACCCAGCACGTCAACGCCCCGGCGGACAAGGTCTGGGCGGTCATTTCCGACATTCCCGGTTCGGCCGCAACCCTCTCCGGCATCGATGCGATCCAGATGCTCAGCGACGGACCCTACGGCGAGGGCACGCGCTGGAAAGAGACCCGCACCATGATGGGCCGGTCGGAAACCGTGGAGATGTGGGTGTCCCAGGCCGACCCGCCCCGGAGCACCACGGTCAAGGCGCTGCAGGGCGGGGCGGACTACACCTCACGCTTCACGCTGGCCGATCGCGACGGCGGCACGGACCTGACGGTGACGTTCGGCGCCGACATGGTCAATCCCTCCCGGATGAGCAAACTGGCGATGGCGCTCTTCGGAAAATTGGGCATGCGCATCACCCGCAAGGCCCTCGCCAAGGACCTGGCAGAAATCGCGGCCAAAGCCGAGTCGCTCTAGTGGCGCGGGGCGCTGCGTCCAAGGCGCCGAAGATCACCGCGCCGCGTCTCAGCCCCGTCCGGCTGGCGGAGCTTCGGGACGACCTCGCTCCGGACTTCCAGTCCGGGGAGAGGTACGACGGCGTCCGGTACAGCAGGGCCTCGGCCGACGGGCTGGAACTTGCCGGCACCGACTTCGCCGAGTGCGACTTCCAGGGCGTGTCCTTCAACGAGACCCAGCTGCGCGGCGCCACCTTCCGTGACTGCATCCTCGCCGAGATGTACGCCCCCGTGTTCATGGCGGCCCGGAGCACCCTGCGCGACGTCGAAATCGGCAACCCCCGCTGGGGTTCCGCGGAACTCTACGAAAGCGGCTGGCAGTCCGTCAGGATCGACGGCGGGAAGCTCGACTACGTGAACCTCCGCGGCTCCAAGCTCACTGACGTGCAGATCAGCGACTGCATCATCAGTGAACTGGACCTGGGTTCCTGCGCCGCGACCCGGGTGGCGCTGAAGAACTGCACCATCGGCACCCTCGACGTCGCCGGCGCCAGGCTCAAGGACTTTGACATCCGCGGCACCGACTTCCGGGCCATCAGCGGACTGGAAAGTCTCGCCGGCCTCGTGATCGACGACTACCAGCTCGGGCTGCTGGCCCCGCTCATGGCGAGCCATCTCGGCGTCGTCGTCGCGTAATCCGGCGGGGTTTGATTGACCCCCTTGCCGCGCCGTGTAATCTTTATAGAACGAACGGTCAGTAAATTGGCGCGCCAGCGGGTTGAACGTTGACGCCGCGGCCGGTGAGAGTTCTTCGATGACAGATTCGATGACAGAGACGTTTATCGCGTGAAGGGTGTACCCATGGCATCAGCAGCAGCAGGACCACAGGCATTTCTCGTAGGCGGCGCCCGCACTGCGGTGGGCCGTTACGGCGGGGCACTCTCCGCGGTCCGACCCGATGACCTGGCCGCCCTTGTGGTCCGCGAGGCTGTGGCCCGGGCCGGGCTGGACCCCAACAGCATCGACGAGGTCATCCTCGGCAACGCCAACGGCGCCGGTGAGGAAAACCGCAATGTCGCCCGGATGGCCACCGTCCTGGCAGGTCTCCCGCTGCACATCCCCGGCATCACCGTGAACCGGCTCTGCTCCTCCGGCCTGAGCGCCATCATCATGGCCAGCCACATGATCAAGTCCGGAGCCGCGGACATCGTCATCGCCGGCGGCGTCGAATCCATGAGCCGCGCCCCCTGGGTCCAGGAGAAGCCGCAGACCGCCTTCGCCAAGCCGGGGCAGATCTTCGACACCTCCATCGGCTGGCGCTTCGTGAACCCGCTGTTCCAGAAGGGCGAGCTCTCCCGCGGCGGGAAGATGACCTACTCCATGCCGGAAACGGCCGAGGAAGTCGCCCGCGTGGACGGCATCACCCGCGAGGACGCCGACGCGTTCGCCGTCCGCTCCCACGAACGCTCCCTCGCGGCCATCGCCGCCGGGCGCTTCGCCGACGAGATCGTCCCGGTCACGGTCAAGACCCGCAAGGGCGAAACCGTCGTCGACACCGACGAGGGCCCGCGCGCCGGCACCACGATGGACGTCCTCGGGGCCCTCCGCCCCGTCGTCGCCGGCGGCTCGGTGGTCACGGCCGGGAACTCCTCGACCCTCAACGACGGCGCCTCGGCCATCATCGTCGCCTCCGAAGCCGCCATCGAGCGGCTCGGCCTCACTCCGCGCGCCCGGATCGTCGACGGCGCCTCCGCCGGCTGTGAACCCGAAATCATGGGCATCGGACCCGTCCCGGCCACCCAGAAGGTGCTCGCGCGGACCGGTCTCAGCGTCGGCGACATCGGCGCCGTCGAACTCAATGAAGCCTTTGCCACCCAGTCGCTCGCGACCATGCGCCGGCTCGGCCTGGACCCCGAGATCGTGAACCGCGACGGCGGCGCGATCTCCCTGGGGCACCCGCTGGGTTCGTCCGGTTCCCGGCTCGCGATCACCCTGCTGGGCCGGATGGAGCGCGAGGACGCCCGGATCGGCCTCGCCACCATGTGCATCGGCGTGGGCCAGGGCACCGCGATGCTGCTGGAGCGGGTGTAGTGGCGGCCGCCGCGACGGGTCTGGACCCGCAGGATTTCCGCACGCTGCTGATTGACGAGCGCGAGGACCGGCTGGTGGTGCTCCTCACCCGCCCCGAGGTCCGCAACGCGATCGACCAGCAGATGGTCGACGAGCTGCACGCCGTCTGCGCCGCGCTGGGGCAGACCCCGAAGGTGCTCATCATCGCCGGCACGGAGGGGGTCTTCGCCTCCGGGGCGGACATCGGCCAGCTGCGCGAACGCCGCCGCGACGACGCCCTGCAGGGCATCAACTCCACCATTTTTGTCCGGATCGCCAAGCTGCCGATGCCCGTCATCGCGGCCCTGGACGGTTTCTGCCTGGGCGGCGGCGCCGAGCTGGCGTACGCCGCGGACTTCCGGATCGGCACCCCGTCGGTGCGGATCGGCAACCCGGAGACCGGACTGGGCATCCTCGCCGCCGCCGGTGCGAGCTGGCGGCTGAAGGAGCTCGTGGGGGAGCCGGTGGCCAAGGAAATCCTGCTGGCCGGCGCCGTGCTGCGCGCCGACCGGGCCCTCGCCGTCAACCTCATCACCGAGATCCACGAGGCACCCGAACTGATGGCGGCGGCCCACGCCCTCGCCGACAGGATTGCCGGCCAGGATCCCCTCGCGGTCCGGATCACCAAGTCGGTGTTCCACGCGCCCGCCGAGGCACACCCGCTGATCGACCAGCTGGCCCAGGGAATCCTCTTTGAATCCCAGGCCAAGTTCGACCGCATGCAGGCTTTCCTCGACCGAAAGTCTGAAAAGAAGTCAGCCAAGAAGTCCGAGCAGGATCCAGACCGGAAGAAGAACTGAAGATGAGCAACTCCGTACTTCCCGCGAACCTTCCCTCCACCGTCGGCGTCCTGGGCGGCGGCCGGATGGGCGCCGGCATCGCGCATGCCTTCCTGATCAACGGCGCCAACGTCCTCGTCGTCGAGCGCGACGAGGAGTCGGCAGAAGCTGCCCGCGAGCGGGTGGAATCCGCGGCCGCCAAGAGCATCGAGCGCGGCGCCACGGACGGCAACCTGGACGAGATGGTCTCGCGGCTCTCGGTCACCGTGGACTACGACGACTTCAAGGACCGCCACCTGGTCATCGAGGCCGTCCCCGAGGACTGGGACCTGAAGGTCGCCTCGCTGCGGGGGATCGAGGAACGCCTCGCCGACGACGCGTACCTCGCCTCCAACACCTCCTCCATCTCCGTCGACGCGCTGGCCCGCGAGCTGCAGCGCCCGCAGAACTTCCTGGGCCTGCATTTCTTCAACCCGGTGCCGGCCTCCACCCTGATCGAGGTCGTCCTCGGCGAGCACACCTCGGAGCAGCTGGCCCAGGCGGCCCGCGGCTGGGTCGAAGCGCTGGGCAAGACCGCCGTCGTCGTCAATGACGCCCCCGGCTTCGCGTCCTCAAGGCTGGGCGTCGCGATTGCGCTCGAGGCGATGCGCATGGTGGAAGAGGGCGTGGCGTCCGCCGAGGACATCGACAACGCCATGGTCCTGGGCTACAAGCACCCCACCGGACCCCTGCGGACCACGGACATCGTGGGCCTGGACGTCCGCCTCGGCATCGCCGAATACCTCGCCTCCACCCTGGGTGAGCGGTTCGCCCCGCCGCAGATCCTGCGCGACAAGGTGGCACGCGGCGAGCTCGGGCGCAAGTCCGGCAAGGGCTTCTTCGACTGGACCGACTAAGTTCCAGGCAGGCTAGTCGAGGATCCCGACGATGTAGCCGACAAAGAAGAGCGCCACCAGAAGCACCACCACGGCGATCATGATGATCCATAGGTACTGGGCGAAGCCGCGGTCCTCGCGGATCCGCGGCCCCTGCGGTCCCACTGAGGTCCCCTCCGCCGGTGGTGTTTCACCGGGCGGCACGCCGCCGCCCGGTTCGAGACCGGTGAGGTTGTTCTCAAGGGGATCCGGATTCTGGGATGTCATGGTGTTCTCCTGTTCCACGCCGCGCCGCTACAGCGATGCCTGGGAGTCGAGGGTCTTTTTCATTCCGTCCATGGCGGGGCCCGCAAGGGAGCGGAACGCCGGCCGGACAAACGGCTCGGCGATCTTGAGCCATCCCTTGAGCTGGAACTCTGCCGTGTACTCCACCTTAGAGCCCGTTCCGGACGGAGACACCTGGATGGTGTCCACGGAGATGACCGACTTGTTCTCGCCCCGCAGCGTGATCCGGCTTGCCGTCAGTTCAATCACCTCGTAGGTCAGCGACTGGCGCTTGCCCCGGAACTCGGCTTCGGCGTGGTACCGGTGCCCGACGGCGACCGGCCCCTCGGAGAGCTTGTTCACCACGGGGGTTCCGGGATCCCATTCCGGGGTGTGCTCGAACGCTGACAAGTAGTCGAAGGCCCGGGCGGGCTCCAGAGCGGTGTGGACGGTGCCGGTAACTGTGATCATGGGCCCAGCCTAGCCAGCACGTCCGCCACGGCACACCGGTCCGGGGGCCGGAATACCGCAGGGCCACCCGCGATCGCGTCCAGTCCTAGGATGGTCGGGTGACTTCCTTTGACCGGCCCGCGATCGCCCCCATCACCCTGACCGGCAAATATGTCGTGCTCGAGCCGCTGAGCCCGGACCACCACGACGGCCTCGTCGAGGCGGCCCGCGACGGCGAACTGTGGCACCTCTGGTACACCAGTGTGCCCGCCCCGGAGCAGATGGCCGCCGAGATTGACCGCCGCCTGGCCCTGCAGGACAGCGGCTCCATGCTGCCCTTCACCACGCGGCTGATCGACCCCGCCACCGGCGGGCCGGGCCGCGTGATCGGCATGACCACGTACATGAACATCGACGCCGCCACGCCCCGGGTGGAGATCGGCTCCACCTGGAACGCGGCGTCCGCGCACGGCAGCGGCAGCAACCCGGACTCCAAGTTGCTGCTGCTGCGGCACGCCTTCGAAACGCTGGGCTGTCCCGCCGTCGAGTTCCGGACGCACTGGCTCAACCACCAGTCCCGCGAGGCGATCGCGCGGCTGGGCGCCAAGCAGGACGGTGTGCTCCGCAGCCACACCCGCAGCAGCGACGGCGCGCTGCGGGACACCGTGGTGTACTCCATCCTGGAACATGAGTGGCCGATGGTCCGGAACGCCCTGGAATCCAGGCTGGCCCGGCAGCGCTAAGCGTTGGCCGGCCAGCCTGGACTAGGGACCCTAAACCGGGCTAAGAGACACTAAACCGCGCTAGCGGGTCGAATAGGCTTTGGCGGCGCTCATCGACGCGTAGTACGCCTCGTAGCCCTCATCGTTCGGGTGGAAGTTGTCGGGGCTGCCCAGGTTCAGAGGGTCAAAATTGATCCACGGGTCGTCCTTCGAGTTGATGCCGTGGCCGGCGAAAGCGGCCCGGACGTCAACGTACTGCGCCCCGGTGGCCATGGCGGCGCCGGCGATGGATCCGTTGAGGCCGTCAGCCAGCAGCTTGGCTTTGTAGATGAACACGGACATCGGATCGGCCGCATTGAAGGGGACCGGATCGTAGAGATAGGGGTAGCCGGTCACCACAATCCTGGCGTTGGGCGCGGCAGCCTTGACGCTCTGAATCATCGCGGCCACGTCACCGGCCAGCTCGCCGCTGCCGAGCTTTTCCGCCGCGGCAGCGCTGGCTTCGTCACACAGCCCAACCGCAGTCGGGGTGGGATTGACCATGGCAGCGCCGCACTTCGTGAAGATATCCCCGACCTTGAGGTTGTTGCCGCCGGCCGTGATGGTCACCAGCTCCGTGCTCTTGTTCAGCTGGCGCAGCTGCGAGTTCACGACGTCCTGGGTCGTCTTGCCGCTGCAGGCCGCGTTCCTGACCAGCTTGATGGCCTTGACGTTATCCGCGAGTTCGGAATAGGTGTTCTCGCTGCGGTAACAAATATCATCCTGGTACGGCCCCGCCCCCTGCCCGGAGGCATAGGAATCCCCGAGTGCGATGTACTTGGTCTTGTCCACGGCCTGCGCCGGGACCGCCGCCAGGCCGGCCGCCATGGCCAGGGCGGCGAGACCGGCAGCCACAGCCGTTCGCCGGCGTCGAAGATTCAGAGTTCCCATGGTGTTTCCCCTCAGTAGCACGCTGGTTCAGCGCCCCGTGCCGTGATGAGGTGTCAGTCCCGGCGGCCGGCGAGCTGAAAATGAGCCCGGCGGCTACCGGGTTCACCGTCACCCTACGCGGAAGCCTGAACCCCGAACCATGCCAAGAGGCCCGTTGTGGATATCTTTCGGAAAGCCTTCCCGTGGATTGGCGCCGACGCCTGTGCTTAGCTGTCAGGATGACGATTCCTGCCGCGCCCGGTGGCCCCGCCACAGGGAGTGCGCTGCCTGGGGCCATGGACTGGGACGGGGCGGTGAACGCCTGGCACGTCGGCGGCCGCGTGTACCGGATGGGACGCCGCGAGTGGCTCACCGACGCCGGTTGGCAGCAGGCGTCCGACGGCGGCATCCGGACGGTGATTGATCTCCGCAACCCGGACGAGATCCGCCGCCGCGACACTGACCCCCGCGTGAGCGCCGAGATCCTGGCCGCGTTCGACGTCGTGCACGCCCCCACTGAGGACCCCGGCAACAGCGAATTCCGCGGGCTCTGCGTTCCCTACCTGAACGATCCGGCGTCGTACGCGGACAACGCCCGGATCTTCCCGGAGAAGCTCGCCGGGGTGTTCAAGGCCGTCGCGGAGGCACGCGGCGGCGTCGTGATCCACTGCTCGGCCGGCCGGGACCGCAGCGGGATGATCGCGGCCATGCTCCAGGACCTCGCCGGGGCGGGTGAGGACGCCATTGCCCGCGGTTACGAGCGTGCGGTGCGGGGCATCAACGAACACCACCGCGTGTCGGCGGTTCCGCATCCGCATGAGCGGTACCTGCCCGAGGAGGTTCTCGGGCCGCTGCTCGAAACGCGGCGGGAAAGCCTGCTGCGGTTTGTGCGCCACGTGAAGACCGGGGACTTCCTGCGCCACAATGGGGTAACGGACCCCGAGGTGACTGCCATTCTGACCAAAATGGGGCGCTAGAGTAGCCGGGTGAAGACTCCGAAGTATCACCTGACCGTGCGGGCGGTGGCGGCTGCCGCCCTCGTGCTCGCAGGCTCGTTCCAGGCCGTTCCTGCGCTGGCCGAAGCCGGGGGGCCGGAACCTGTTTCTGCAGCGTCGCCGGCGGTTCCGGCTGCCACGACGGCGCCGGTTGCGTCGACGACGGCGGGTGGCGCGGCAGTGCCCGCGACGGCACCGCCAGTGGCGCCGGACATCACGACGGCGGGTGGCGCGCAAGCGCCCGCGACGGCACCGGCAGTGGCGCCCGCTGCGGCGCCCCCGGCAATCAGCGACGCCGGACTCGCGGAAGCCGTCCGGCGCGACCTGGGCATGACGCTTGAGGAGTTCAACGCCGCGGGCCAGCTGGGCAGGACCGCCGCCGACGCCCTCCCGTCCCTGCAGGAGCTCCCCGGCTACCTGGGGATTCGCCTCCGGGACGGCCAAATCCTCCTCGAAGGCAGCGGCGCCGAGCTGACGGCCCGGGTGGATGAACTGAACGGGTCCGGAAGTGCGGGCGTGTTCGTCCTCGAGCCGCCGGCAGCTGATAGCTCCATTACCCCGGCCGTTGACCCCTCGAGTCCTCCGGCCGATGCACCCTCCGCGGGATCCTCGGCTGCCCCCTCGGTGGCACCCTCGGCTGCGGACCTGGTCGCGTCCAGCACCGAGCAGCTGTTCCAGGCCTA
>DATITT010000216.1:0-1857 GCA_035467435.1 Arthrobacter sp.
ACCGTGTGCAGTTCGCCGCGGCACCCTGGCTGCGGCACCACATGCTGGAGGAGATCGACAGCCTCAGCGGACAACTGCTGGGCAATGTCGACTCCCTGATGGAACGGGCCTCGGCTGCGGCGAAATCGCTCAAGGACCGCACCTCGTCCGGCTCCGCCCCCAGCCGGGGCGCCATCCTCGACCTGCTGCAGAACCCCGAGGAAAAGGCCGCGATCTCGCGCCTGACCGCCCTGATGAGCCTGCTCGAAGGGCACGCCAACGTGGTGATGGACGCGGTCGACTCAAGCATTGTGCCCTCCGTGAAGACCATCCGGCAGCGCTTCAACTCCCGGGCCAAGGACCGCGGCGTGATCGAGAAGTTCATCCGCAGCCTGCTCGGACTTGATGCCAAGATGCGCCAGTACAGCGACGGCTCAAAGTTTGTCCGCGAAGTCGTGGATGTAGCCGGCATGGAGGGCTTTAACAGCGTCTGGGAGTCCGCGGACCACCTGCCGACCGAGGCCGAAATCCACAATTCCCGGCTCTGGCTCGAGCGGATGGGGCACTAGGTCCCGTGACGTCCAGTCCCGTTTCCAGCGGACAACTTCCCAGCGGACACCCTTCCAGCGGACGGCGCCGGCCCGGCCGGCTGGCGCCCGTCGTCGGCACGGCGCGGAAGATGCTGCAGGACGCCCTCGCCGACGCGGACTACCCGGAACGGATCCTGGTCGCCTGCAGCGGCGGACCCGACTCCCTGGCCCTCGCCGCCGTCTCCGCCTACTTCGCCCGCCGCGGGCACGTGGACGGCCACCCCGTCTCCGTCGGCGCCGTCGTCGTGGACCACCAGCTGCAGCCCGGTTCCGCCGATGTCGCCGCCGCCGCCGCGGTGGCGTTGCGGGATCTGGGGCTCTCGCCCGTGCAGGTCAGGACGGTCGAGGTTGCCGCCACCGGGATGGGGCCGGAGGCGGCTGCCCGGGACGCCCGGCACGCCGCCCTGGAAGCCGCCGCCGACGACACCGGTGCCCAGGCCATCCTGCTCGGCCACACCCTCGATGACCAGGCCGAACAGGTGCTGCTGGGGCTGGCCCGCGGCTCCGGAACCCGTTCCCTGGCGGGCATGCGGCCCGCCCGCGGCCGCCTGCTGCGGCCCTTCCTGGGACTGCGCCGCGCGGACACCCTGGAGATCTGCGAGGTCGAGGGACTTGACCCCTGGCACGATCCCAGCAACTCGGATCCGGCGTTTGCGAGGTCCCGGACCCGCGTCGAGGTGCTGCCGCTGCTCGAAGAGAAGCTGGGCCCGGGGGTGGCCGAATCGCTCGCGCGGACTGCCGCGATCCTGCAGCTGGACGCCGATTACCTCGAGGACGTGGCCAATGACACCTTTGTCCGGCTGAGGGAACAGTCCGGCGCCACCATCAGCCTCGCGGAGGAGGCCCTGCGCGAGCTGGCACCGGCCGTGAGGTTCCGGGTCATCGCGAAGGCCGCGGACGCCGTCGGAGGCCAGCAGCCCAGTTACCAGCGACTGCTCGCCGCGGAAGCACTGCTGCGCCGGCAGGGATCGGCGGGCCCGGTGGAGCTCCCCGGCGGGGTCAGTGTCTACCGGCTCTCGCTGGCCGAGCTCCTTGCCGAAGGGCAGTCCGGCCCCGGCGGTGTTCCCCGCGAAGCGGCCCGCTGTGGGAAGCTTGTATTCCGGCCTCAAAAACCGCCCAACATATAGTTGCCCCCGCATCTACACAGGAGTTATTGGTGGATTCAAACGACGTCCAGGCAGATATCAAGCACGTTCTGTACTCCAAGGAGCAGATCCAGTCACGGATCACCGAACTCGCGGCGGAGATCGACAAGGACTACGAGGGCCGCGATCTGCTGATCGTCGGT
>DATITT010000217.1:0-2388 GCA_035467435.1 Arthrobacter sp.
CCAGGAGCGGGACCGGATGTTCGGCACGCACCCCGCGTCTCCGCTCACTGCGGCCGCCCGGTCCAGCTTCAGCGGGCTGAAGACGGCCGACTACGATCCCATCTATCGCTTCCACATCCCGCTGACGAGCGAGGGCGCAGGGCGGGAAATGAACGTCGAGACCGGCACCGACGGCGTGGTCCGGTTTGTCCGGCTGGGCACCTTTGACCTGCCGGAACTGGGCCAGCTCGCCGTGTGGAAGATCAACGGCTACGGCGGCGGCATCTTTGTGCCGTTCCGTGATGCCACCGCCGGGCAGCCCGGCGGCAGCTACGGCGCGGGCCGCTACCTGCTGGACACGATCAAGGGTGCGTTCCACGGCGTGCAGGGCTCCGGCCCGGAGGCCGAGTTCGTCGTTGACTTCAACTTCGCCTACAACCCGTCCTGCGCCTACAACGAGGCGTGGGCATGCCCCCTCCCCGGCCCTTCCAACCGTCTGGCCGTGGAGATCCCCGTAGGCGAGCTGTACTGAGCGGATGGATGCCCAGCTCGAGCAGCACCGCCCTGCCCCCGCTCCCGCCTCTGCTCCCGCACCTGCCTTAGGCCGCGCTCCTGCCCGCCGCCACCGCGGCGTGCTCCGCTATCCGCTGGTCCGGCAGCTGCTGAGGTTCACCGCCGTCGGTGTCGTCTGCACGGCAACGTCGCTGGCGCTCTACGCCTTCCTCCGCCCGTACCTCGGTTCGCAGCCGGCCAATGCGACGGCGCTCATCCTCACATCACTGATGAACACGGCCCTGAACCGACGGCTGACCTTCAAGATCACCGAACGCCACAGGATGAAGCGCGACCATCTCAACGGCCTGATCGTCATCCTGGTGGCGCTGCTGATCACCGGCGGAAGCCTTGGCGTCCTGCACTGGATCAACCCCCAGGCCACCGTCGCCGATGAACTGTGGACCACCACTATCGCCGGCTTCGCTGCCACGGCTGTGCGTTTCACCCTGCTGCGGCACTGGATTTTCCGCCGCGCCCGGCACCGCTAGGATTCCGCACCCCGACCCTCCGAAACCCCGGCTTGCGCTATCAGATAACGTGCCTTGGAGGGCCCCGGAACAGCATTAAGTGATAGGGCAACCCGGGTCGGGGGCGCCGGGTGTCAGGGGGCGCCGAGGGCCCGGACACTTCCGACGGCGGCGCGGACCGCGGCCGCCGCCTCCTGCAGTTCCGCCGCCGTGATGGTCGCGTCGAAGCTGAAGCGGACCGCGGTCTGGGCAGTGTCCGCGTCGATGCCCATCGCCCGCAGCACCGGGGAGGGCTCGTCCGAACCCGCTGCGCAGGCCGAGCCGCTCGAGCAGATGACCCCCAGCCGTTCGAGCTCCAGCAGCACGGATTCGCCGCTGGTTCCCGGGAAGCAGAACGAGGCGACCGAGGGCAGCCGCTCGCTCGGATGGCCGGTGAGGACCGCGCCCGGAACCTGGGCCTGCACCGAGCGGATGAAGTCATCACGCAGCGCGGCCACGTGTGCCGCACGGTCCCCCTGTGAGTTCCGGGCGAGGGTGAGCGCCGTCGCCAGGGCTACGGCCCCGGCCACGTTCTCGGTCCCCGACCGGCGCCCGCGTTCCTGCCCGCCGCCGTGGATCACCGGTTCCAGCCGGGTCCGGCTGCGCACGAACAGGGCCCCGCTTCCTTTTGGCGCCCCCAGTTTGTGTCCGGAGATGCTCAGGGCATCCACGCCCAGTGCTGCGGTGTCCAGCGGAAGCCAGCCGGCGGCCTGGACGGCGTCGGTGTGGAACGGGATTCCCTGCGCGCGGGCCAGCGCCGCCAGCCGGGCGATCGGCTGCACCGTGCCCACCTCGTTGTTGGCGTACATGATGCTGACCAGGGCGGTCTCGGGCCGGAGCGCGGCGGCGAGGGCCTCCCCGGTGACACGGCCGGCGGCGTCCACCGGCACGACGTCGACGGCGAAGCCGTGCGCGCGTTCCAGGTAGCGGGCCGACTCCTCCACGGCGGGGTGTTCGACGGCGCTGATCACCACGCGGTCCAGCCGCGGGTCCGCCGCGCGCCGGGCCAGGGCGATGCCTTTGACGGCCAGGTTGTCCGCCTCCGTGCCCCCGGAGGTGAAGACCACCTCGCCCGGGCGGCAGCCCAGCGCCCTGGCCGTCGCTGTCCGTGCCGCGGCGAGCGCCGTGGCGGCCGCGTCGCCGAGCGAATGGTGGCTCGAGGGGTTACCGAACTCCCCGGAGAGGAACGGCCACATGGCTTCTAGCACCTCGCGGCGGACCGGGGTGGTGGCCGCGGCGTCGAGGAAGATCATGGCACCGCCTGGCCGGCCGTCTGTTCGCGCTGCCCGGTCCCGGGTGCACGGCCTGGTCCGGTGCCGAGCCCCTGCGCGATGCCGACCCCCTGTCC
>DATITT010000218.1:0-4239 GCA_035467435.1 Arthrobacter sp.
GATGATGGCGGAGCCGGCCGCGCCGACGCCCGACACGACGATCCGGACATCGGGGAGTTTCTTGCCCACCACGCGCAGGGCGTTGGTCAGGGCCGCGAGCGTGACGATGGCGGTTCCGTGCTGGTCGTCGTGGAAGACCGGGATGTCGAGTTCCTCGCGGAGCCGGTTTTCGATTTCGAAGCAGCGCGGTGCGGCGATCTCCTCGAGGTTGACGCCGCCGTAGACGGGGGCGAGTGCCTTGACGATCCGGATGATTTCCTCGGTGTCCTGGGTGTCCAGGCACACCGGCCAGGCATCGACGTTGGCGAACTGCTTGAACAGTGCCGCTTTACCTTCCATCACCGGCAGCGCGGCGGCCGGGCCGATGTTGCCCAGGCCCAGGACAGCGGAACCGTCGGTGACGACGGCGATGGTGTTGCGTTTGATGGTGAGGTTCCGGGCGGCCTCGGGGTTCTCTGCGATGGCCATGCAGACGCGTGCCACCCCGGGAGTATAGGCGCGGGAGAGATCGTCGCGGTTGCGCAGGGCGACCTTCGGGACGACCTCGAGCTTGCCGCCGAGGTGCATCAGGAAGGTGCGGTCCGAGACGTTGCGGACGGTGACGCCGTCGAGCGCGTTCAGCGCATCCTTGACGCGGGCGGCGTGGTCGTCATCCGTGGTGTTGCAGGTGACGTCGACCACCAGGGTCTCGTGGTGGGACTCGGTGACGTCCAGGGCGGTGATCGCGGCGCCGGCGGCACCGACGGCGGCGGCCAGTTCGCTCGTGGCGGTGAAACTGGACGGTGCCTCCACGCGCAGGGTGATCGAATTTCCGGGGCTGGGATTCGCCATTGAATTTCCTCCTAGTCGGCCCGCTACCGGGCGTTTACTGTTCTCATTTATTTCGTATGATGGATATTATTATCTACTTCGTGGAAATACAAGCCTCGCACCGCAGCGCTTCCCCCGTGTCGGCGCCGCATGGACTCTGCTTCGGCGGCGGCGCGCGGGCGGTGCGGTATCTTGGATCTACTAAGCACTTTTTTCACGATGCGGATAAAAGTTGTCGCAAGCGATCCCTCAGGAGACCCAAGTTATGGCCGAAAAAGCCCCCGGAGGCGTGCAGTCCGTTGAGCGCGTTTTCGAACTTCTGGAGCTGATCACTGATGCCGGCGGGGATGTCACGCTCAGTGAACTGTCGTCCTCGACCGATCTGCCGCTGCCCACCATCCACCGGTTGCTCCGCACCCTGGTCACGCTGGGATACATCCGGCAGCTGCCGAACCGCCGCTACGCCCTGGGTCCGCGCCTGATCCGCCTGGGCGAGGCAGCGAACAAGCAGCTGGGAGCCCTCGCACGGCCGGAGCTCCAGTCGCTCGTGGAGCGGCTCGGGGAAACCGCCAACATGGCGGTGCTGGATTCGGACATGGTCATGTACGTGGCCCAGGTCCCGTCCCTGCACTCCATGCGGATGATCACCGAGGTGGGCCGCCGCGGCTACATGCACGCCACCGGCATGGGCAAGGCGATCCTGGCGCAGCTGGACGACGAGACAGTGCGCGGCATCGTCGCCCGGAAGGGCATGCCCACCCCCACCCCGAAGAGCATCGGCGACGTCGAGTCGCTGCTCGCGGACCTGAAACTGATCCGTGACCGCGGCTACTCCATCGACGAGGAAGAGCAGGAGATCGGCGTCCGCTGCTTCGCGATCGCCATCCCCAACGCCCCGACCCCCGCGGCGATTTCCGTCTCCGGCCCCGTTTCCCGGGTGGACAAGTCCTTCGCTGACCGGGCCGTGCCGCTGCTGCGCGAGGCAGCCCTGGCGATTTCCCAGGACCTGAACAAGAGCTGACACCCGGCCCTCGTAGGGCAGCCGGCGAGGCCACGGTGCGGCCCCTTTTCCTTCCGGGAAAGGGGCCGCACTTGCCATGTTGATGGTGTCGCCGGCGGTCAGTGCTCGGATTTCGTCGCCGACTCCACAGGAACTTCCTTGCCGTCGCAGTCGATCAGCTTGCCGCCCTCGAAGCGGTCGCCGTCGGCCAGGCACTTGAGGTCCTCTTCGCGGATGACGCGTCCCGTCCCCGCCACAAACACCGACTGGTTCTCCGAGTTGCCTGCCTTCAGATGGTTGAAGAGCAGGTTCAACAGGATGGCCATCACGGCGGCGGAGCTGATGCCGGAGTGGAAAATCGTGCCAAACCAGGTCGGGAACTTGTCGTAGAACGTCGGAGCAGCAATCGGGATCATGCCGAAGCCGATCGAGGCGGCCACAATGATCAGGTTCATGTTGTTCTTGTACTCCACCTTGGCCAGCGTGCGGATGCCGCTGGCGGCAACGGTGCCGAACAGGACGATGCCTGCCCCGCCCAGAACCGCTGTGGGAACTGCGGCCACGACGCGGCCCATGACGGGCAGCAGGCCGAGCAGGACGAGGATGACGCCTCCGGCGGCGACGACGTAGCGGCTCTTGATCTTGGTGACGGCAACCAGTCCGACGTTCTGGGCGAACGCGCTTTGGGTGAAGGACCCGAAGATGGGCGCTACCAGGCTGGAGCCCATATCGGCCCGCAGGCCTGCCGCGATCCGCTTCGAGTCCACCTTGGTGCCGACGATTTCACCGACGGCGAGAATGTCGGCCATGGTCTCGGTCAGGATCACCAGGACCACGATCACCATGGAGATGATGGCTGCCACCTCGAACGTGGGCGCGCCCAGGTGGAACGGCGTCGGGAATGCCACGATGGGGCCGTCCCCGACTTTGGAGAAATCGGCCATCCCGGCCACCACCGCCACGATCGTTCCGCCCAGCATGGCCAGCAGGATGGAGAGGCGGGAAATCGTGGCGCTGCCGACCTTGCTGAGCAGGAGCACCAGGGCGAGCGTGATCGCGGCGAGCCCGATGTTCGCCATGCTTCCGTAGTCGTCGGCCTTCCTGTTGCCGCCCATGGCCCAGTTGGCGGCCACTGGCATCAACGTCAGGCCGATCGTGGTGATCACCGTTCCGGTCACAACGGGCGGGAAGAACCGGACGATCTTCGAAAAGACCGGGGCAATAAGGAGGCCGATGGCGGCAGAAACGATGACTGCCCCGAAAACGGCCGGAAGGCCTCCGCCGCCGGTGACGATCGCCACCATGGTTGCGACGCTGGCGAAGGACACGCCCTGCACCAGGGGCAGCTGGGATCCGAAGAACGGCAGGCCGAGGGTCTGGAGAAGGGTTGCCAGCCCGCCCATAAAGAGCGCGGCGGCGATCAGGATCCCGATGTCGGCGGGGGACAGGCCCGCGGCCTGCCCGACGATCAGGGGGACGGCAATGATGCCGCCGTACATGGTCAGGACATGCTGGAATCCGTAGGCGAAGGTGCTGGCGATCGGCAGGCGTTCATCCTCGGGCCGGTCGGACTGTGGGCGGCCGGAGCGGGTCTTGACCCCGGACGGCTTCTTTTTCATGTTCATGGCAGACTTTCTTGGTTCATGGCAGACGTCTTTGTCTGGCTAACGGTGTCTGGCTAACAGATGTGGCTTATGGGGTGCTGATTGCCCGTTCCAGGGCCGGCGCTGGTGCTGGCCCTGGAACAGGCGGTGGCTCTGAACCGGCGGGGCCGGAGGTCCTAGCAGAAGCCGGTGATGCCGGACCAGGCGATCTCGGCCGGTGTTGCGTTGTCGCGCTGGACCGTCGCCTCGATCAGTCCGTACGGGCGGTCAGCGGCGAAGAACACCTCGTTGGGGTTGTCGAGGCCGAATGGCGAGAGATCCACCAGGAAGTGGTGCTTGTTGGGCATCGAGAACTTGATTTCCTCGATCTCGCTGTGTGCTTCCAGGACCTTGGTGCCCATGTCGAACAGGGTCTGCTGCAGGGCGTGGGAGTACTTTTCGGTGAAGCCCTCCAGCAGGAGTCCCTTGACGTCCTCGTAGCTCTTGTTGAAATCGAGCGAACTGAAATCCGTGCCGGGGCTGAAGCGCCAGCGGGCGGAAACGTCGGTGGCGAGGATCCGGTCGGTGGTCTCCGCCAGGGAGGTGTACTTGTCCCGCGGATAGCCGACGAAGCCTGACTGCGTGGACTTCAGGACGGTCAGGTCCTTCAGGCCGGAGATGAGGTGCCGGTCGGCGCCGTCGCGCACCAGTACGGCGGTCCGGATTTCCTGGCCGTTGCGCACGAAGGAGTGGTCGTGGGCGGCGCCGTGGGCCTGGATGCGGTCCCAGCTGTAGGACTCTGCCTCCCAGCGGCCGCCGGTCACCCAGTCGAAGCTGGACGTGAAG
>DATITT010000219.1:0-4186 GCA_035467435.1 Arthrobacter sp.
GCCCGGGCGTTCCAGAGGCCCAGCGGCGTCAGCCGGTAGCTGTGGATGTGCTCGGGGGCGCGTTCCAGCTCGGCGAACGCGGCGATGGCGTGGCGTGCTTCGGTGGCGAGTTCGTGGTCCACTTCGAGCAGGATGGTTTTGTCACTCTGGACGATCAGCGGTCCATCGTTCACTGGAGCAATTCCTCTGCGGCTTCTACGTCAATAATCCGGTGGATGGACAGGACGCGTTCGGTTTCCTTGTCCGGGTCGAAGACCCGGACCCGTCCGCCGTTCACAGCTACCGGAACAACCGTTTCCCGCACGGCATTCCCCAGGCCGTCGACGACGTTCATCACCACACGCTGTTTGAGCCGGATGGCCTTCTGCAGGGTTTCCAGCCCCAGCTGGGTTGCTTCTTCGCTGCCGGGGGCGGCGGCGGGACGCCCGGAAGCGCCTCCGCCGGCAGCCGGTTCATTGCGCAGTACTGCCAGCTGGGCGTCGACGTCGGCTTCCGGAGGGGCGGTGCGCGGGGCACTGTAGACCGGCCGGACACTGCCGGGCACCGCGGTGGTGCGGCGCAGACGGATCCCGCCGGCCTCGGACTCGTCCACCGCCGGGGTCAGCCCCAGGCCCCGGAGCAGCTGCGCTGCTTCCCGCGGCGCGGCGTGCGAGACCAGCACGGTCGGTGCGATCCGGACCAGGCCGAGGCCGGCGGCACCGGGAGTGTTGAGCAGCTCCAGGAGGGCCGTTTCGTCGTCGCTCTGGATGAAGCTCGCCGCGGACCCCACCCGCAGCCTGGCATGGCGGGCGGCGGTGTCTTCGATCAGGTACTTCAGTGGCTGCGGGATCGCCGTGGCCGAGTGCAGGCCCAGGAAGTCCAGCATGCCCTGGGCGTCCTGGCCGGCGTCGAGCGCGCGCCGGACCGAGGAGACCGAGAAGCGGTAGATCGTGGCGGGCCCCTGGCCCTCGGCGTCGGCCATGGTGAGGAGCTTCTCGGTCAGGTCCGGCGCGAGGTATCCGGGCGCCACCGCCGTCAGGTCGGCCTGGAGCAGGACATGGTTCAAAGCGGCCGGCAGGTGTTCGCCCAGGATCCCCATCGCCTCGTCGGGCTGTTCGGCGGCGATGGCCGCCCCGATCTGGCTGAGGGCGCCGGAACCGATGAGGCCGAGCAGTTCGGCCTCGGCCAGGACCCCGCGGATCAGCGAGCTGAAACGGCGTGCCATCCGGGGCTGGGTCCAGTCGGCGCGTTCCAGCACCGCCGCGGCGTCCAGGACCGGTGCCTGCCCATCCTGCGCTGTGGCCTCCCCGGTCAGTTCAGCCAGGATTTCCAGGATCCGTTTCCGGACCACCGGGGCGTCCGGGCGCTGGGCTTCGGCCGAAAGCGCGTTGATGGTGCCGCCGGCCGCGCCGCGGTGGAGGGCCGGGACCCCGGCCTGGCCGCTGACGGGCTGACCCACGAGGGACGGCGCCCGCTCGCTGGCGAGCCAGGCATTGACCAGCCAAAGCCACTGTTCCTGGCGCGGCAGCGTCAGCCACTCCAGCTGCGGCGGCTGGACCCAGGCGGAGCTGTCCACGTCCAGGCGGATGAGGCCGGACAGGGCGCACAACTCGGCCAGCACCCCGGCGTCCTGCATCTCGATCCGCAGCCCGTCCGCCAGTCGCTTGAGCTCCCGGACGCCCACGCCGCCGCTGCGCAGGGTGACAAGAGGCTGTTCACGGACGATGTACAGCAGTTCACCGACCAGCCGCAGGGTCTCGGCGATCGCGCCCAGGGCGGCATTGCGGCGCAGCGCGGCCGAGGTGGAACCCAGCCGCGGCGCCGGGGGAGTCAGCGCGAATTTCTCGATGACAAAGCCGCCGCGCAGCGAGACCCCGACGCTGTGCGGCAGCTCCACATGGGCGGCGTCCAGCGGCACCAGCAGCCCGCGGGCCAGGAGCCAGTCCACCGGCCCGACATCGGCGGCCTCGTGCAGCACGGAGGCGCGCCGTTGCGCCTGGGGAACGGCGCCCATGGCCCAGTTCCCGAAGCGTGCCAGCAGCGCCGGGGTGCGTTCCGGGGCGGTGGCCAGGATCTGCCGCAGGGACTCCGGTGTGGCCGTCCAGTGCTGCAGCGACAGTGCGGCCTCCATGGGGGTGGCCGCCGGGGAGATGGCCGCGCCGCTGCGGTGCAGTTCCCCGACGAGCTGGACGACTCGCTGCGCGAAGGCCGGCTGGAGCCGCACCAGTTCGGTGTAGCTGCGCCCGAGCCCGGCCGGGTAGATCCCGATGACGTCCTTGAGGCTTCCCACCGGCAAGTAGTAACGCTGCTTTGATCCTGCGGGCGGCGCGGCGCCGTGCGGGGGTTCCGCCCGGTGGACGAGGGCCAGTTCCTGGAGGGAAAGCAGCATCTTTTCGATGGAAGCCAGCGTCGCGCCATTGATCAGCCTCTTGAGCATCGGGGCGGAGGCGCTGTGCCCGGTGTCCGTGTTCGTGCACAAATGGAGGGTTTCGAGGACCTGCATTTCCGGGCGGTTCAGCCGCTCCAGGGCGCGCTGCACGCTGACGCGGCCGCTTGCCCGCGCAGCGAGGGCGGCGAAGTCCGGCACCCCAGGGGAGATGAGGTCCGGCCGCGCGGAGAACAAGGCCCGCAGCGAGTCATCGCTGCGTGCCTGCAGTTCCTTGCTCAGCGCGCGGATAAGAGACATCAGTGTAAGGCTACCTTTCGTCCGGCTCTCGGGTCCGCCGCCGGGCTGCGACGCCGTCGACCACGAGCAGGAGCATCAGCAGGAAAGCCACGGGAAGCCCGTACAGGGCGGTGGAGGTGATCCAGGCGGGCGACACGGCATTGTTGAAGGCCATTGCCATCACGACGCCGACGGCCGTGAGCGACAGAACGGCGGCAGCAGCCGCGACGATCAACAGTGGCCGCCGGAAACGCAGTGGAGTCATGGAGCTAACGCTAACAGTCCGGCTTGTCCCGCGCCCCAAACGACCAAAGTGGACCGGGCAGGATAACCTTGAACGAACAGACCAGCACGGTCCGGGCAGTCACACCCTGAACCCGCATATCAATGCGGATGCGGTGACCGCCGGCCGTGTCACCAGCAGAACGAAGAAGGTTGATTACGTGCCTACCGGCAAGGTCAAGTGGTATGACAAGGAAAAGGGCTTCGGATTCCTCGCGGGCGAGGACGGACAGGAAGTCTTCCTGCCGAAGTCCGCGCTGCCCGAGGGCGTAACCGAGCTGAAAGCCGGCACCCGGGTTGAATTCGGCGTGGCCGACGGCCGCAAGGGAGCCCAGGCCCTGGGTCTGCGCGTGCTGGACAAGACACCGTCCATCGCCAAGGCCAAGCGGCCCAGCGCGAAGGACCTCGCCCCGCTGGTCCAGGACCTGGTCTCCGTGCTGGACAACCTCTCTGGAACCCTGTCCGCGGGCAAGTACCCGGAAGGCAACAAGGGCAAGGCGATTGCCGTCGCCCTGCGTAAGGTTGCCGACGAGCTGGACGCGTAGGGCCCGGCGATGACTCCGGAAACTGATCAGACCGCATCCCCTGCTGGGAACAAGACTGCCGCCGGGGACATGAGCGCCGGGGACAAAAAAGCCGGTACCAAAGAAGGCAGCAGGCCGCGTGCCGGGGTTCCCGTCTGGCGCACCGGCAAGCCCGATGCCTTCCTGGCCGCCGCCGTCGACGTCGCCCGTGCCGCCATTGAGGGCATAGCCCCCGCCGAACAGATCGGCCGGCACCTCGCGGCCAAGAGTGAAGGAGACCGCCTGGTCACCCACCTGTTCGAGTCAAAGCTGGCCGGCTACGGCGGCTGGCAGTGGTACGCCGTGCTCACCCGGAACTCCCGGTCCAAGGTTGTGACGGTTGACGAACTGGGCCTGCTGCCCTCCGAGGACTCGATCCTGGCGCCCGAATGGATCCCGTGGGCCGAACGTGTCCGCCCCGGCGACGAACAGGGCGAGGACGAAGTCGCGGCCGCCGCAAGCACGGCACCGCCCGAGGACGCCGCCGGAGCCAACGCCCCGCTGGACGCACTCGCCGACGCTGAGCCGGACGACGACTCCGAGGATGCGCCCGAAGACGACTCCGACGATGCAGACGGCAACGCGGACGGTGCCGGCGACGAGTACGACGCCGACGATGTTGACGACGACGACGACGACGTCCCAGGCGCGCCCGACGAAGACACGCCGGACGACGAGTTGCCCGCAGCGCAGGCTG
>DATITT010000220.1:0-4334 GCA_035467435.1 Arthrobacter sp.
ACAACGAAGCCGACACCATCTTCGCCCAGAGAATGATCCCGCACCACGAACAGGCCGTGGAAATGAGCGAGACGATGCTCCAGAAGAAGGACATCCCCGCATCGGTCACCGACCTTGCCACACGGATCAAAGCAGCCCAGGAACCGGAAATCGAAATGATGACCGGCTGGCTGAAGACCTGGAACGAATCCCCGACCATGGGTGCCGGCCACAACAAGGACGGCATGATGGGCGCGGACGACATGAAGCAGCTCGAGGCCGCCCAGGGCACCGAAGCGGCCAAGCTCTTCCTGACGCAGATGGTTGCCCACCACCAAGGCGCCATCATGATGGCCCAGACCGAAATTTCCCAGGGCCAGAACGCCGACGCGATCCAACTCAGCCAAGACATCGTGACCGCCCAGGAAGCCGAAATCAAGGAAATGCAGGACCTGCTGGCCACCCTCTGACCAGTGTCCTAAGGCGCCGGCCCCTCACGGGCCGGCGCACAACCTTGCCCTGTCATGCCCCACCTGAATCTCTGGAGTCCCCATGCCCAATCCCTCCCGCCCCCGGGTCCGAGCCACAGCTGTTCTGGCAGCCGGCGCCGGCCTCATCCTTGCCCTGTCAGCATGCAGCCCGTCCTCCGTCCCGGCGGGCCCCTCCCCCGCAGGCAGCACCGCAAGCACCCTGCCGGACGCCCACGTTCACGGGCTGAGCGTCAGCAGCACCACCGGCCAGGTGCTCCTGGCCACCCACGATGGTCTGTTCGGCATCACGAAACAACCCGCTGCCAAAATCGGGCCCACCAACGACCTGATGGGTTTCACCGGCGGCACCGACCACGGCGTCCTCTACGCTTCCGGACACCCCGGAGAAGGCTCCGACCTGGCCAACCCGCTCGGGCTGATCAGATCCACCGACGCCGGTAAAACCTGGGAACAGCTCTCCCGCCAGGGCGAATCCGACTTCCACGCGCTCACCGCGACCAAATCCGGAATCGTCGGCTTCGACGGGGCACTGCGCACCAGCCCGGACGGGAAAACCTGGAACACGGTGGCCACGGATTTCGTCCCAGCCGCCCTCGCCGGAAACCCCACCAGCGACACGGTCCTGGCAACCACCCCCCAAGGGATCCGCCGCTCAACGGACGGCGGCAAGACCTGGACCACGGTGGATTCCGGACCCATAGTCCAATTCGCCGCTTTCGCCAGCCCCTCCGATGCGGTCGGAATCGAACCCGACGGGACAGTCCACACCTCCGAGGACGCCGGCGCGACCTGGACCCGAAAGGGAAAAAGCCACGACACGGTCCAGGCTGTGGCAGCGGTGAAAGGCCCGGAGGCAAGCCCAACCATCTGGGCCGCCACGGCCAGCGGGCTCGTCGTCTCCACCGACGGCGGAGTCACGTTCCGTCCCGCCGACGCCTCCTGACCGCACCATGCATGGCCCGTTCACGGTCCTCGCCATTGGCGTGGTCCTGCGGGTGCTTGGGTAGCAGACGGTCCTTGGTCGCGTCCTGAGAGAGGGGCTGACGGCGTGGCCATGACGGGTTTAGGGTGGGGCATGACAGCCGGGCAGGCCGGCCGCCCCATCACCCCGTGACAGGAGTTGCGTCATGACCCACCACATCACTGCCATGCTCGACGTCCACCCGCAGGCGGCAGAAATCGCCGAGAAAACAAAGCTGGCCGAATGCATCGCCGCGTGCTTTCAATGCGCCCAGACCTGCACAGCCTGCGCTGACGCGTGCCTGGCCGAAGCCATGGTCGCTGACCTGGTCTCCTGCGTCCGCACGAATCTGGACTGCGCGGACATCTGCGCCGCCACCGGCGCCGTCATAACCCGCCAAACAGCGACCAACGCGGGCATCAGCCGCGCAATCCTGGAAGCCTGCCGCACCGCCTGTGCCGCCTGTGCCGAGGAGTGCGAGAAACACGCCGGTATGCACGAGCACTGCCGGATCTGCGCCGAGGCCTGCCGCCGGTGTGAAGCGGCCTGCGCTTCCCTCCTGGCCGCATTGGCCTGAGTATCGGCCGGCCTTCCGCTGACCGGTGCGGATGCGCAGAAAACCGGCCGGGATGGACCGGGACCTCGGACCCTACCCGTCGGCCGAGGCCGCGCGAAGACTTGGAGTAACTCTCTGAAAGCGAAAGGCGCCGGTCATGATGTGGGGTTACGGACAAGGCATGTGGTGGATGTGGCTCTGGATTCCCCTGCTGCTCATTGGGATTGCACTGCTGGTGTTGCTGGCGGTCCGGGTCTTTGGCGGCGGCGTCCGTAACGGATACGGGCCGCCGGGCCCCCCGGGGCAAGGCGGACCGCCGCCGGCCGGAGGGAGCAGGGCCCGCCAGATCCTCGACGAGCGCTTTGCGAGAGGAGAACTCACCGCGGACCAGTACCGCGAACAGCTCAAGGTACTCGGTGAGGGTCCGTAGTGCAGCCCATCAGCCGCCGCCAGGCGCTGCTGCTGGGCGGGCTCGGCGCTGCGGGGACAGCGGCCGGCGGTGCCGGGCTGATCTGGACCCTGACGGCGCGGCCCGCTCCCGTCACGGGAAGCGAACTGACCCAGCCTCCGGAGGAACGGAGCACAAACGGCCAGCTGCAGGTACGGCTCGAAGCCGCACCCGGACAGATACTGCTGGCCGGCCGGCAGGCCGCGGCCCTTGGCTACAACGGCGGCATCCCCGGCCCGACACTTCGCGTACGCCCCGGCGACGTTCTGCAGATCGGGCTCGTCAACAAACTGGCCCAGGCCACCAACCTGCACGTGCACGGCCTCCACGTATCCCCGGAGGGCAACGGGGACAACGTCTTCGTCTCGGTGGACCCCGGCGGGACCTTCGACTACGAATACAAACTTCCCGACGATCATCCCCCGGGCGTGTACTGGTACCACCCCCACCACCACGGCATGGTCGCCGATCAGATCTTCGCCGGGCTCTTCGGAGCAATCATCGTCGAGGACCCTGAACCCATCGAGTCAAGTGCGGAACGGGTACTGGTCATTTCGGACACCACCCTGGACGGCCTGGGGAACATCCCGGAAGTCTCTGAGATGGAACGGATGATGGGCCGGGAGGGTGAACTGATCCTGGTCAACGGTCAAAACAACCCCCAATTCAGCGCCCGCCCAGGACAACGCGAACGATGGCGCATCATCAACACGTGCGTGTCCCGCTACCTCCGTCTGCGGCTCGACGGACAACAGCTGCAGCTCCTCGGCATGGACTCCGGCCGCTTCCCGACACCCGAGACAGTGGACGAACTTCTCCTCACACCCGGAAACCGGGCAGACCTCCTCGTGACCACAACGACCGGGGACTCCACGCTGCGTGCGTTCTACCAGAACCGGGGAAGCATGCCGGGAATGATGGGACCGGGATCCGGCGCACGCAACCCTGCAGACCAGCCGGGCGGCGCCGCACTGGCCACCCTCCGCGTAGCCGGCGAACCGGTCGCAACCCTGACGGCCGTGCCCGCCCAGCGGGGGCTGGGAGACCTTCGGTCAGCTGCCGTCGCGGCCCGCCGGCAGATCGAACTGGCCGCCGGCATGGGCATGGGCGGGGGCATGGGCGGGGGCATGATGCGTTTCACCATCAACGGCAGGGAGTTCAACGAGGCCGGAACAGACACCACGGTAGCGGCCGGGAATGTGGAGGAATGGACGCTGACCAACACCAGCCCCATGGACCACCCCTTCCATCTGCACGTCTGGCCGATGCAAATCATCGAGGAAAACGGCCAGGGGACGAACACCGCAATCTGGCAGGACGTGGTGAACGTACCTGCAAACGGGCGTGTAAAGGTCAGGGTGGCTTTTACGGACTTCCGCGGCCGCTCGGCCTACCACTGCCACATCCTGGACCACGAGGACCTCGGCATGATGGGTGCCATCGAAGTCCGGTGAGACGTCTCATCGACGTATCCCGGCACATTTTGGCCAACACTCCGATGCAAGGATTCCCATCGACTGCTCCACAGGCGCCCTTTTGAGCCGCCATAAGGGCAGTTACGGAGCAGCCGATGAGTAGGACGGGCGGCTTGATGGCGCTGGGGTGTGGCCGGGGTTAGGGTCCCGCCGTTCCGGTGGGTCGGAAGGCGTCCAGCGCCGGCAGCCCGTGGCCCCACCAGTCAAAGAGGGTGAGATTGCTGTGGGCGTTGCCGGTCCGGGCGTCGGCGGGGACCCCGGGGAGCCATCCGGGTTCCCAGATCAGGTACCCGGCGCCGTGGCCGTTGGGGACTTCGCGCAGTATTTGGTTGAGGGCTCTAAAGAAGTGCGCTTGTCCCTGGGGTGTTGGCGGGTAGGCGGCCGCGTCCGGCAGGGCATCAAGGGTGGTGACGACGCTTTGGAC
>DATITT010000221.1:0-2705 GCA_035467435.1 Arthrobacter sp.
ACCACCAAGTACAACCCGGCCCGGACCTGGACGCCGGAAAACGCCGTCGGAATCGGCGGAGCCTACATGTGCATCTACGGCATGGAAGGACCCGGCGGCTACCAGTTCGTGGGCCGGACCACCCAGGTGTGGTCCCGCTACGCCGATTCCGCGCCGTTCGAACCGGGCTCGCCCTGGCTGCTGCGGTTCTTCGACCGCATCTCCTGGTATCCGGTCAGCCCGGAAGAGCTGCTGGACCTGCGGGCGGACATGGCCGCCGGCCGGGGACGCGGCGTCGAAATCGAGGACGGCACCTTCTCCCTCGCCGACCATGAGGACTTCCTGGCCCGGAACAGCGAGTCCATCACGGTGTTCCGCGAGCAGCAGGCGGCGGCCTTCGCCGTCGAACGGCAGGCCTGGTCCGACGCCGGCGAGTTCGACCGCGCGGATGCCGCGGCCGCCGTCGTCCCGGCGCCGGAAGAGCTGGTGGTGCCCGACGGCGCCACCCTGGTCGCAGCACCCTTCGCCGCCAGCGTGTGGAAGGTGGACGTCGCTGCGGGGGACCACGTGGTGAAGGGCCAGCCGCTGGTGTCCCTGGAGGCGATGAAGATGGAAACCGTGCTGGCCGCCCCGTGCGACGGCGTGGTGCAGCAGGTGCTGCCGGTGGCCGGCTCCCAGGTGGTGGGCGGCGACGCCCTGGTGGTTCTCGGGCTGCCTGCGGAAGCCTCCGTAACGGACCCGCCCGCGGAGGAACTCATCGAGCAACTGGACCACAAGGAACTGGAAGAGGCCGCCGTATGAGCACGACGTTTGCAGGACCGGGCGCCACTGCCGAAGGACAGGGAGCCACTGCCCGCGTTCGGGCGGCGCTGGCCGCCATCGAAGCCTCCGGCCGGCCGGAAATCTGGATCACCGTGCGGGCCGCGGACGAGCTGCTGGCCGAGGCAGCGGCTGTCGACGAAGCCGTGGCCGCGGGCACGGACCTGCCCCTGGCCGGGCTGCTCCTCGCCGTGAAGAACAACGTCGACGTGGCCGGGATTGACACCACCGCGGCGTGCCCCGGTTTCGCCTACACCCCGGGGCAGGACGCCGAGGCGGTGGCCCGGCTCCGGGCCGCGGGCGCGGTCGTTGTGGGGGCCACCAACCTGGACCAGTTCGCCACCGGGCTGGTGGGCACCCGCAGCCCGCACGGGGCGGTCCGCGATGCGCGCCGCCCGGACCGGATTTCCGGCGGCTCCAGCTCCGGTTCCGCGGTGGCCGTGGCCCTGGGGCTGGCGGACATCGCCATCGGCACTGACACCGCCGGGTCCGGGCGCGTCCCGGCCGGGCTGCAGGGGATCGTGGGCATCAAGGCCACGCTGAACGTGGTGTCCACCGACGGAGTGGTGCCGGCGTGCCGCTCCTGGGACGCCGTGACCATTTTCGCGAGGGATCTGGGCACGGCTGAGCTGGCCATGGGAACCATGGCCGGCGGGGCGCGACCGTGGCCCGCCGATGTCCGGCTGGCCGCGCCCTCCCGGCCGCGCGTCGCCTATCCGTCCAGCCTCCCGGAGCTCCCGCAGACGTGGGCGGATGAGTTTGGCCGCCAGATCGCCAGCCTGCAGGCCTCGGGCGTCGACGCCGAGCCGATCGAGTTCGATGTATTCCTGCAGGCCGCCCGTCTGCTGTACGACGGCGGGCTGGTGGCCGAGCGCTACGCGGCGGTCGGGGCATTTGTCGACGCCGCGGGTGCCGGCTCGGAAAACCCCGCCGGGCTGGATCCGACGGTCGCCGGAATCGTTCGCCGCGCCGGCCAGGTGCCGGCGCACCAATATGTCGCGGACACCGCCCGGCTGGACGGACTGAAGCGGCAGGCGATGGCGCGGCTGGAGGGCTTCGATGCCCTGGTGGTCCCCACGGCGCCGTTCCACCCGAGCCTGGCCGACGTCGCTGCCGACCCCGTGGGCGTGAACTCGCGGATGGGCACTTACACGAACTTCTGCAACCTGTTCGATCTGTGTGCCGTGGCCGTACCGGCGGCGGAGGTGGACGGATCCCAGTTCGGGCTCACCGTTGTGGGGCGCACGTTCGACGACGCCGTGGTGGCTGAGATCGCCCGCAGCATCGAAAACCCGCCGCCGCCCCCGGCGCTGTTCGCGGACGGGGCCGCACCTGCACGGCAGTTGCCGGCGGGGGAGCCGTGGCCGGTCCGGGCCGGCGCCTCGGCGGTGCCCCTGGTCGTGGTGGGGGCGCACCGCAAGGGCCAGCCGCTGGCCCACCAGCTCGAAGAGTTGGGAGCCGTCTGGGCCGGGCAGGTGCGCACGGCGGCCCGCTACCGCATGGTCTCGCTGGATACCCAGCCGCCGAAGCCCGGCGTGTACCGCTCGGAGGACGGGGCGGAACTGGTGGCCGAGCGCTGGCTTCTCCCGGAAGCGTCGCTGGGCCAATTCCTGGCGGCGCTGCCTGAGCCGATGCTCCTGGGATCGGTGCGCCTGAGTGACGGCTCCAGCGCCACCGGCTTTGCCTGCGACGCGGTCGCCGCCACGAACGGCACGGACATCACCCGCTACGGCGACTGGCTGGTTGCACTGGCTGCAACCCCGGCCGGGCGGGGAGGGGCCGGGCAGGAAGCGCCTGCGGACGAAAGGCCCCGGCAGGACGCAGTGGGATCGGACACGCCTCGGCAGGGATCGCCTGAAGAGAAAGCGACTGGACAGGGATCGCGTGGCAAGGGGCCGCGCGGCCCC
>DATITT010000222.1:0-4202 GCA_035467435.1 Arthrobacter sp.
CTACATTTCTGATACCGACAAAGAGTCCGGCTACGGCACCGCCAATGGCAGCTCCGCCCTGCTGGGCACCACTGACCACGGCATGCCCCACAACGGGCGGCGCCCGCCGAACAGTCCTCGACATCGCCCGCGATCCCGGAACGATCTTCGGCATCAGGGCTGAATGGCGGGCGGGCTCGTCGAGGCCTTGGCGCCGTCCTCGGGCATTCCGCCGAATACACTCACGTCCGGATGATGTCGCGCCTCGCTGCGACCATCGATTAGGGCGCAGGCAGAACAAGGGCCGCACCGTGGCTTCGTGCCTGACAGTGCGGCCCTTGTTCTTCTACCAGGCTAGGACAGCTGGCTGGAGAATTCCTCGGCAGTCATAGGGGTGGAGAACATCGGGTAGTCGTACGCGATCGCGTTGTCGTGTTCCTCAACCGATGTGGCAGCGAGACAGTCGCTCAGCGTGACGACCTGGTATCCGTTCTCGTAGCCACTGCGCATGGTTGATTCGACACAACAGTTGGTCAGGAACCCGCCCAGGACGATGGTGGTGATGCCTTTGCTGCGCAGGATGAAGTCCAAGTTTGTGCTGGCGAAGGTGTCCAAGCCCCGCTTGCCTTCGATGACGATGTCGCCCTCGACCGGCGCCAACTCGTCGATGATGGCCGCACCCCAGGTTCCCTTGACGAACACGCCACCGTCCACGACCCCCTTGAGGATTCCGTACGGGTGCTTGCCGAGCTCGTTGTAGCCCTCGGTAAACGTGATTGGCGCGTGCATGACCGTGACCCCGGCTGCGCGGGCAGCCTCTACAACGCGGGCCGTGTTGGCGAGCATGTCCGTTTTTTCCATGACCGGTCGGACAGCGTCATGCAGTCCGCCACCCTCGGACGTGAAGTCGTTCTGATATTCGATGAGTACGACGGCGGTGGTGTTCGGATCAAACTTCAAGGCATCCTCCTGGTCGGCGGTGAACCGTCCGCGGCAGTGCCGACGGTCGAGGTCAGACTAGCCGCGGCCACTTCACAGGACAAGGGTCCGTCCCCGCCAGCCGAATTCTCAGTCCGGCTCCCGGGGACCGGCTCATGGCTTGGGCGGGGACTTCGGGAACACGGGTGGCGGCAGCGTGTTACTTCCGGGCGATGAAGTAGGCGTTGAATGGATCCGATTCGATGTCCTTGGACTCCACGTTCGGGAAGCCGGCGTCGGCGAGCATCGACTGCGCGAGCTGTTCGCCCCAGACGGTGCCCAGCCCGTCGCCGTCGAGCCCGAGCGAAACGCTCATGCAGTGGAAGGTTGAGATCGCGTACAGGTAGCTGCCCCAGGGGAGCCCAATGTTCTCCTCCACCTTGCTGGATGCCTTGATGTCCACCATCAGGAAGATCCCGTCCGGCCGCAACGCCCGGTGGATGTTGCGCAGCACCGCCGCCGGATGCGCCTGGTCGTGGATGGCGTCGAAAGCCGTCACCGCGTCGAAGCGCGCCTCGACGTCCAGGCCTGCCACATCAACGAGTTCGAAGCTGGCGTTCGCCAGTCCCAACCGTTCCGCCTCGCCGCGGGCGGCACGGATGGCTCCCTCGGAGAAGTCGTAGCCGGTGAACCTGCTGGCGGGGAAAGCCTGGGCCATGAGGTTGATCGCGTGGCCGCTGCCGCAGCCGACGTCGGCGACGTCGATCCCGGTTTGCAGCCGTTCAGGCAGACCGGGTACCACGGCAGGATCACGTCCAGCAGTGCTGCGTCGTTTACCGCCGCGCTGGTCTCGGCCATATTCCGGTGGAAGTGGGGGTAGTCCTCGTAGGACAGCCCGCTGCCATGCCGGAAACGCTCGATGATCTTCTGTTCAACTTCGCCCATCATGGAAATGTGCTGCATCAGAATGGCCATGTTGTCCGGGCCCGCGGCGCTGGTCAGGACGGCAGCATGCTCGCGGGGCAGCCAGTACGTCCCGGCCGCCGGGTCATAGTGGACCACGCGCGCCGCGGTCATTCCGCCCAGCCATTCGCGCACGTAGCGCTCATTGAGGTCGGTGGCGTCGGCTACCTGCTCGCTGGTGGCGGCAGGCAAGCCGGCCAGCGTCTCGAACAGGCCGGTCTGGTGCCCAACGCTGGTCAGCAGGGCGATCGCGGCATCGTTCAGGATGCCCACGAAGCGTCCGGCAAAAGCCTTGGAGGTCTCGGTGTCGAACTCCGCCAGTGATGTTTCTAGCTCGATAGTCATTGTAGTTTCTCCCTCTGCTACAGGCGTCTGTGCCTGATTGATTCCAGCGTAGGAATTTCCACGTGCCGCCGGCATCGGGCGAACGATGTGTTCTGTTCGGAGCCCATGGGGCGAATTATGCAGACGCCGGTCCGGCAGGTGCTGCCCGGCGTCGGCCGGGAGGCAGCGTGAACTAGCGGTGCGGCTGCAAGCCGTGTTCGTGAGCCCAGGCTGCGGCGGCCGTGCGCGAGGAGACTCCGATCTTGGCATAGATGTTCGCCAGGTGCCTGCCGACCGTCTTCTGGCTGATGAACAATGCCTCGGCGGTTTGCTTGTTGCTGGCTCCCGCGGCGGTGAACGCCAGCACGTCCGCCTCGCGCTCGGTCAGGCCGCCCGGAAGTCGGCCGCCGTCGAGCCGTCGGACATCCGGCAGGGCACCGAGTTCGCGATAGATCGCCAGCGCGGTCGCGGAATCGGCGTCGGCGACGCTGGCCTGTCCCAGCCCGCGGTGCGCCTGGGCGAGCAGTTCGTAGACTCTGGCTGTGTCGTATCGGGCGTGCTGGCCCCGGTACTCGTGGACGACGGCCTGCAGCACGGGCAACGCCTCGGCGTGCTGCGACTGTGCGATCAGCATGGCGGCCCGGGCCTGGCCGGCCCAGGCGCGGAAGCCGGCGGTGGCGAACACGGCTGCGGTTTCCTCCAGCCGGGCGCAGAGCCGCTCGGCCTCATCAAAGTGCCCAAGAGCCAGGGCGATTTCGACGCCGGACAGCAGCAGCCGTGCACATGCCAGCCGGTCCCGCCCGGCCAAGGCGGCACACAGGCCGGCCCACGCCGCCTCGTTCTTTCCGGCGGCATGTTGGAGCAGCGACTTGCCCGGCTGCGGTTCGGTCCCCAGCTCCCATGCCCGGGCGTAGGCTTGTTCAGCGCCGCTGCTGTCCCCGCGAAGCCGGCGTATTTCGCCCAGCTGGTAATAGGCCTCGCCCGCCACCCAGTTGTTCCGGCCCACGAGCTCCGCCCCACTCTGCTCGATCGCATGCTCCGCCGCGTCCCAGCCACCTTCGATGCTCAGCAGCTGAAGCCGGTGGACGCGGCAGATGCCGGCATACACCACGTCTCCCACGAACTGCTCGCCCCACTGCTCGGTGGCGTCAGTCCAGGCACGCATCCGGTGCAGGTCGGCCAGCTCGTGGCACGCGTGGATCACCGTGCAGTAGATTTCCCCTGCCCATTCCGGCGGCAGCCGGCCGGCGAGTACCGGAAGCATTGCCTCGTCCAGCTGGGCAAAGCCGGATGCGGTGCTGCCGTTGCGCAGGTCTGTCAGGCCGGCGAGCACCAAACCGAGGGATGTGAGTGCGGGGACGCGCAGGCTCCGGCCCAAATCCTGCAACTTGGCCGCGGTCTCCCTCACCGGGCCCAGGTCCCCCAGATCAAGCGCGAGGCTGGCCTCCAGGTAGAGGAGATAGCCGTGCTCCGGCCCTTCGGGAAGACCCCGCAGTAGTCCCCGGGCACGGCTCACCCAACCGGAAGCGATAACGACATCTCCACGGATGAACCAGAGCAGGCCCAGGTGCAGGGCCTTCATGGCCGCATCTGATGCATCGCCGTCGTCCTGGAAGCGGTGGTAGACGTCCTCGGAAACCTCAAAGGATTCCTGAACCTGTCCGAGCCACCACGCGGCTCTGCCCAGGAGACTCAAGTCCCCCGTGTCCAGCTCCGACAATCCCCGGGCCTGGCTGAGCTGCCGGTAGGCGGCAGGCCAATCGCCGCGGGCGTACGCCGTCCGCGCTGTGGCCAGCAACCCGTCAAACTTGTCCATCCCAGACACCACTTCAACGGTAGCGCCGCGGATAGCAGCCCGTCGAGCCACTCTCGAGGGCAATTCCGGTGAACGAGTGGGACACGTGCCGGGTGGTCCAGGGGACGTGGCGGTAGGCCTCCGCTCTGAGGGGATGGCCGCTGATGCGGTGGCCAGGCGTGGGAGGATCAGGGTATGGAAAACTCCCCCGAGGTCCTGCGTT
>DATITT010000223.1:0-15429 GCA_035467435.1 Arthrobacter sp.
ACAGTCCGTCGATGTCATCACTGGGGCAGCCGGGCCGACAGCTCTGCTGCCGCAGCCTGAAGCAGCGGAACCAGGGCCACGAGGGCCTCCACGCTCATCCGGAAGACCGGGACCGCGGTGGCCAGTGCGGCGAAGGCGTGGCCCTGGGAGTTGAAGACGGGGACGGCGACGGCGCGCATGCCCAGCTCGTTCTCCTCGTCCATGAGGGCGTAACCCCGCTTGCGGACCAGCTCGATCTCGGCCCGGAAAGCCTCCCGGGCCGTGATGGAAAACTCGGTCAGCGGCTCCAGCTCGAGGTCTTCCACGAGCTGGCTGCGGGTGGCGTCGTCGGCGAAGGCCACGAGTGCCTTGCCCACCGAGGTGGTGTGCAGGGCACCCAGGTGCCCCGGGTCGCTCGTGACCCGGAACGTCTGGGGGCCGTCCACCTTGTTGACGGTGAGATGGTGGTTTCCGTCGCGCACCGAGAGGATGGTGGCCTCGCCGGTCTCCTCCGTGACGCGCCGCAGGATAGGCAGGGCAGTGCCGGCGAATCCGTGATGGTTGGACACCCGCTGGCCGAGCTGGAAGATGCGCAGGCCCAGGTGGTACCGGCGGCCGTCCGGCTCGTAGTCCACGAAGCCGTCGCGGGTCAGGGAACCCAGCAGGCGGTACGTGGTACTGAAGGGTAGTTCCGCCCGGCGGGACAGCTCGGCGGCACTCGCACCCCGCGGCTCGTCGCCGAGCAGGACCAGCAGCCCCAGGGCCTTGCCGACCATGTCCGTCCGGGAGTCCTCCTTGGCAGCCTTGGCGCCGGCTTTGCCTCCGGCAGTGGTGTCGCCGCCTGCGGGGGCCGGAGGGGTGGCGGCTGCAGCAGCTGGCTCTGTGTTTTGATTCACACTCATGGCTCCATGCTCTCACATGGTGAGAGCTATTTCTAGATGGTGATTATTTTTGTTGACAAGTGATCACGCTCACAGCCATGATTGCTACATCGCACAAGTAGCTCCCACCATGTGGCTACTCGTCCGGGTCTTTCCACGAACCTCCGGCTGCCGCACACTTAAAAGCCAGCGGCGGCCGAGACCTTCCTGATCCATCCGCGACAATGTCGTCACACAAAAGGAACTCCATGAGCCAGACACTCCCGTCTACGACGCCGGGCACTGACGCGCCGGCCGGGACGCCGAAGAAGGCCGCCCTCGCCAGTTTCCTGGGCAGCGCCGTCGAGTACTACGACTTTTTCATCTTCGGATCCGCCGCAGCGCTGATCTTCCCCACGGTCTTCTTCCCCGACGCCGGCGCCAACGCGTCGATCATGTCCTTCGCGACCTTCGGCTTCGCCTACATCGCCCGGCCGGTCGGCGCCGTCATCCTGGGCCACTTCGGTGACCGGGTGGGCCGCCAAAAGGTCCTCATGTTCACGCTCCTGCTGATGGGCGCCTCCACCTTCCTGATCGGCTGCCTGCCCGACTTCAACACCATCGGCTGGTGGGCTCCGGCCCTGCTGGTGCTGGCGCGTCTCTGCCAGGGCCTCTCCGCTGCCGGCGAGCAGGCCGGCGCCTCGTCGATGACGCTGGAGCACGCCCCGGACAACCGCCGCGCCTTCTTCACCTCCTGGACGCTCACCGGCACCCAGGGCGGCCAGATCCTCGCGGCCCTCGTCTTCATCCCCGTCCTGGCCCTGCCGGACGAGATCAAGTACGGCATCGGCTGGCGTATCCCGTTCTGGCTCAGCGCCGTCGTGGTGATTGTTGCGTTCTTCATCCGCCGCACCCTGCACGAGCCCCCGGCCTTCGAGGAAGCCCAGAAGACCGCCCAGATCTCCAAGCTCCCCGTCGCAGACCTGCTCAAGCACCACTGGCGGGATGTCATCCGTGTGGTTGCCTGCGCGTCCATCGCCGCCGTCTCCACCGTGTTCGGCACCCTGGCCATCGCCTACGCCAAGAATGTCGCCGGTGTGGACGGCACCACCACCCTCTGGCTAGTCGTCGGCGCCAACGTGGTCGCCCTCGGCACCCAGCCGCTCTTCGGCAGGCTCGCGGACCGGATCGGCCGCAAGCCGGTCTTCATCTACGGCGCCCTGGCCAGTGCGGTCCTGACGCCGCTTTTCCTGCTCAGCCTCGAGTCCGGCAGCGTCCCGTTGATGTTCCTGGCCGCAATCGGCTTCTTCTCCTTCGGGTACGCAGCCTCCAACGCTGTCTGGCCCGCGTTCTACGCCGAGATGTTCAGCACCAAGGTCCGCTTCTCCGGCCTGGCCATCGGCACCCAGCTCGGCTTCCTGATGGCAGGCTTCGCCCCGGCGATCGTCGCGGCCATGGGTGGCATCAGGCCCGGCGGCTGGGTCCAGATCAGCATCTTCACTGCTGTCATCTGCCTCGTCTCGGCCCTCTCGGCCCTGACCGCCAAGGAAACCTTCAAGACTCCCACCAAGGAGCTCGGCCTGAAGTAACCCGGCCGCAGCGTTCCCGCCCGGTTGCTTCGGGCCGCAGCACCGGAAGTCCGGCGTGTTCTCAGGACACGCCGGTGCCGCAGCACCGGAAGTCAGGCGTGTTCTCAGGACACGCCTGACTTTTCCGTGTCCCCGGCGGGCCGGCAACAGGCAACTGGGCGGGAGCGCCGGGAGCTCCGCCGGACGGACCGGGCCGGACGGACCGGGCCGCCGTATCAGCCCCTGCCGGTACCCAGCACCGCGGCCAGATCGTACTTGACGGGTTCCTCGAGTTGTTCGTAAGTGCAGGAACGCGGATCCCGGTCCGGGCGCCAGCGGACAAACTGCGCCGTGTGGCGGAACCGCGCCCCTTCCATGTGGTCGTATTTCACTTCCACCACCCGGTCCGGCCGGAGCGGGGTGAAGGAAAGGTTCTTGCCTCCGCTCCACCGGCTGCCCTCGGCATTGCGCGGGGTCCGGGTCCCTTCCTCCTGCCGGGCCCAGTCCCAGGGGTGGTCCTCGAAGCTGGTCACGAGCGGCTGGAGTTCTTCGAAGAGCTCCTTGCGGCGTTGCATGGGGAAGGCCCCCACTACGCCCACATTCGCGAGTCCGCCGGCGTCGTCATAGAGCCCCAGCAACAGCGAACCGATCCGGTCCGGCCCGGAGGTGTGCACCCGGTACCCGGCGAGAACGCAGTCGGCGGTGCGTTCGTGCTTGATCTTGAACATGGAGCGCTTGTCCGGCAGGTAGGCCCCGTCCAGCGGCTTGGCCACGATCCCGTCAAGCCCGGCCCCCTCGAACTGGTGGAACCACTCCTCGGCGGTTCCCCTGTCCCGCGTTGCGGCGGTGAGGTGGACCGGAGCCGCACTCCCGGCGAGCACGCGTTCCAGAGCCCCGCGCCGCTCGGCGAAGGGACGCGCGGTGAAGTCCTCGTCGTCGAGCGCCAGCAGGTCGAACGCGACAAAACTCGCCGGCGCCTGTTCGGCCAGCAGGCGGACCCGGCTCGCGGCGGGGTGGATCCGCTGCTGCAGGGTGTCGAAGTCGAGCCGGTCCCCGGAGGCGCCGACCAGAATAATCTCCCCGTCGAGCACGCAGCGTGGCGGGAGGTTGGCCTTCAACGCCTCGACTAGTTCGGGGAAGTAGCGGGTCAGGGGCTTGCCGTTGCGGCTGCCGATCTCCACGTCCCCGCCGTCGCGGAAGATGATGGACCGGAACCCGTCCCACTTCGGCTCGAACATCACCGCCCCGTCGGGCAGGGACCTCACAGCCTTCGCCAGCATGGGCGCGATCGGGGGCATCAGGGGCAGTCGCATAGGCCTATTGTGGCCGCGCACTGCGCCGCCCGCCAGAGGCCGCCCGGGCCGTGCCGTGCGGGCAGGGGCGGGCCGGCAGGGCTTTCCTCGACAACCGGCCGGGCCGACGGTAGACATTAACGATGGCTACTCTCGGTTTCCACGCATCGCACGAACAGATCAGTCCCGGCCAGCTCCTCAAGGACGTTCAGCTGGCGGAGCAGGCGGGCTTCGACGCTGCCATGTGCTCGGACCACATCGAGCCCTGGTCCGCCCGGCAGGGGCATTCCGGCTTCGCCTGGTCCTGGCTCGGGGCAGCCCTGGCCACCACCAAACTGCGCTTCGGCGTGGTGACGGCGCCGGGGCAGCGCTACCACCCCGCCATCATCGCGCACGCGTCGGCCACCCTGGCGGACATGTTCCCCGGCCGGTTCTGGCTGGCGCCGGGCAGCGGCGAGTACATGAACGAGCACGTCACCGGGGACGCCTGGCCGGACAAGGCGACGCGGCAGCAGCGCCTTGAGGAAGCCGTGCAGATCATCCGTGAACTCCACGACGGCAAGGAAGTGACCCGGGATGGCCTGGTCACCGTCCAGCAGGCCAGGATTTGGGATGTGCCGGAGATCAAGCCGCCGCTGATCGCTCCGGCGGTCAGTGTCGAAACAGCGCGCCGGGGGGCAGCCTGGGCGGACGGGCTGGTCACGGTCAACCAGCCGCATGCGAAGCTGAAGGACATGCTCGCCGCCTACCGCGACGCCGGCGGCAGGGGCAAAGCCGTGCTGCAGGTGCACGTGTCCTGGGCCCCGACGGAGCAGGAAGCCGTGGCGGTTGCCATGGACCAGTGGCGCACCAACGTGTTCGCCCCGCCCATCCCCTGGGATCTCCCGACGGCGGCCCACTTCGACGGCGTCAGCGCCGACGTCGGCGAGGAACAGGTCCGGAATGTCGTGAACGTCTCCGCGGACACCGGGCAGCATGCGCAGTGGCTCGCCGAATATGTCGAGCTCGGCTTCGACGAGCTGTATCTGCATTTCGTCGGGCAGGAGCAGGCGCCGTTCATTCATGCCTTCGCGGACCACGTGCTCCCGCAGCTTCGCGGGTCCGGGACCCTGCGGCAGGACCGGGAGGTTCGGCTGTGAGAATCACCGAGACCTCAGACCTTTGGTGGAAAAACGCCGTTATCTACTGCCTCGATCCGGAGACGTTTTTCGACGGCGACGGCGACGGAACCGGGGATTTCGGCGGCCTGATCCAGCGTGTGGACTACCTCGCGGCCCTGGGAGTGACGTGCATCTGGCTGATGCCGTTCTACCCCACGCCGGACAAGGACGACGGCTACGACGTCACGGACCTGTACGGCGTGGACCGGCGGCTGGGCAACCTGGGCGACGTGGTGGAGTTCATCCGGACCGCGAAGGACCGGGGAATGAGGGTGATCGCGGACTTTGTCCTCAACCACACCTCGGACAAGCACCCCTGGTTCGTGGAGTCCCGCAAGTCGGTGGACAACCCGTTCCGCGATTACTACGTCTGGCGCAAAGACACCCCGCCGGACACCTCGGAGCAGGTGGTGTTCCCCGGTGAGGAGACGTCCATCTGGACCCAGGACAAGGCCACGGGTGAGTGGTATTTGCACATGTTCGCCAAGCACCAGCCGGACCTGAACGTGGCGAACCCGAAGGTCCGGGACGAGATCGCCAAATCCATGGGGTTCTGGCTGCAGCTGGGAATGGACGGCTTCCGGCTGGACGCCGTCCCGTTCTTCCTGGAGCTGCAGGGCACGTCAAAGGAAGGCTCGGCGCAGGTCGATCCGCACGACTACCTCAGCGCGCTCCGCAGCTTCCTCAACCGCCGCAACGGCAGCGGCCTGCTGCTGGGCGAAGTCAACGTGCCCTACAAGGATCAGCTGAAGTACTTCGGCGGCGCGGCAGGAAACGAGCTGAACATGCAGTTCGACTTCCTGTCCATGCAAAACCTGTACCTGTCCCTCGCCCGGGAGGACGCCCGGCCGCTGGCCAAGTCGCTCGGCTCCCGCCCGAAGATCCACCCGGACAACCAGTGGGCCATGTTTGTCCGCAACCACGACGAGCTGACCCTGGACAAACTCTCCGACGCCGAACGCGAGGAGGTCTTTGCTGCGTTCGGACCGGACGAGGACATGCAGATGTACGGCCGCGGCCTGCGCCGCAGGCTGCCCACCATGCTCAACGGCGACCCCGCCCGGATCCGCATGGTCTATTCGCTGATGTTCGCGCTGCCCGGCACCCCGGTGCTCTTCTACGGCGAAGAGATCGGCATGGGCGAGGACCTCTCGGCGAAAGGCCGCTCGGCCGTGCGGTCCCCCATGCAATGGAACGACACCGGGAACGGCGGATTCTCGACCGCCCCCGCGAAGGATCTCGTGGCCCAGGTGGTGGACGGCTACTACGCGCCGAAGAACATCAACGCCGCCGCGGCGAAAAGGGATCCCGAGTCGCTGTGGAATTTCATGGCCACTTTGATCCAGCGCTACCGCGAAAGTCCCGAACTGGGGTGGGGCGAATTTGAAATCATCAAACAGCCCAACGCGAAGGTGCTTCTGCACCGGTGCTCCTGGGACGGCTCAACCGTCGTGCTGGCCCACAACTTCGGGGCGGAACCCGCCTCCGTGGCCGCGAGCCTGACCTCCGCCGGGGATCCGGAGCCCGGTTTCGAGGGCGCCTATCTGCGGGACCTGCTGGCCGGCCAGGACATCGAACTGGCGGACGACGGCGGGTTCGAGCTGGAACTGGACCGGTACGGCTACCGGTGGTTCCGGATCCAGCGCCCGGGTGGGCGCTACACCCCATGAGGCTCCACCGGCCTCCGAGGCTCCGCCAGCCGGGCCGCCGACGCCGGTAACGCTCCCGCCGTCGAACGCTAACCCACGTCTTACCGCGCCGAAACGCGGCGGCAACATTGGCGCAGGACACTGGAAGTGCCGGCAAGAGCAGGCACCACTCTCCAGTCCAGGAGGCCCCCGCCATGTTGAAGGAAGCCACAGCCCATGTAACGCGCATCCGAGCCCTGGATCAGCTGCACCGCGGCGACGAGATCGAGGCTCGCCTCAAGGTCGGCCCGAATTACGACGACGTCGTGATCCGCCGCGGCAGCGTCCAGGAAACCGCGCCCGGAATCGGCGTGGTCTGGATCATGGACCGGCAGTCCGGAACCCGGAAAGCCATCAACACGGACGAGTGCAGTCTCTGGCGGGTCGCCTGAGCCTGCTAACCCCCCGCGACGGACTGGATGATCAGGACCTCCTGGCCCGGGGAAACCTCGGTGGCCAGGCCCTGCAGGCGGCGAATCTCATTCCCGTTGACGTATATATTCACGTAGCGTCGGATCGCCCCGGTCTCATCCCGCAACCGCCTCGACAGCGCCGGATACGCCCCGGTCACCATGTCCAGCACCCCCTCCACCGTCACCGCGGTGTCTGCGGGCGCAGTCAGGAAGGACTGCCCGCCGGCCAGCGGCTGGAGCACACTGGGCAGCACCACGCTGATGCCGGCCACGGGTCTCAGGCGCTCACGGCGGCGCCGGGCCGCCCGGAACCGGAGACGAAGGCCGGGGCGACGGCCGCGGCCCGCACACACAGCACGTCCGGCAGGTGCGAAGCCACCTCGGCGAAGTGTTCCCCCTCGTCGGCGCTGGCGTAGACGCTGCCGCCCCGCGTGCCGAAGTACACGCCGACCGGTTCCGCCGCGTCAACGCAGGCGGCGTCACGGAGCACGGAGTTGAAGTCCGCTCCCGGGAGTCCGTCGTCAAGGCGCTTCCAGCTCGCCCCCGCGTCGTCGGTGCGGTGGACCGCCAGTTTGCCCTCCGGCGGGATCCTCTCGCCGTCGGCCTTGAGCGGAATCACCCAGGCGGTGCCGGCCCGGCGGGGATGCGTGAGCATCACGAAGCCGAAGTCCGCCGGCAGGCCTTCCGCGATCGACTCCCAGTTCTCGGCGTCGTCGTCGCTGCGGTAGACGCCGTGGTGGTTCTGCGCGTAGAGGCGGCCCTCGACGGCGGCATCGGCCGCAATCTTATGCACGCACTGGCCGAATTCCGGGTTGGGATCGGGCATGAAATAGGCCGAGATTCCCTTGTTGCGCGGCTCCCAGGAGGTGCCGCCGTCGAGCGAGCGGTAGACCCCGCCGGTGCTCATCGCGACATGCACCTTCTCGCCGGTGTGGTCA
Organism: Arthrobacter sp.; assembly: GCA_035467435.1. Lineage (GTDB taxonomy): Bacteria > Actinomycetota > Actinomycetes > Actinomycetales > Micrococcaceae > Arthrobacter. Next base: position 7,899 of record DATITT010000223.1, read on the forward strand.
ATGACGATCGAGTGCGCCGCGGCACCGCCGTAGCCGGCTCCCCATTCAGCGCGGTGCGGGTGGTCCCAGAGGCCGCGGTTGAGCTCGAAGTGTTCGCCGCCGTCGGTGGATTTCCAGACCGAGATCGGCTCACAGCCCGCCCAGACGATGCCGGGTCGGGAGTCAGCGTCGGGGTGGATCTGCCAGACCCGCTCCAGGGCAGCGTCCGTGCCTTCGGGGAAGCGGATGGCGCCCTGAACAGGTTCGTTCCATGTCTCGCCGAGGTCATCGGAGTGGAACACGGTGGGGCCCCAGTGCTCGGATCGCACGCCGACCAGGATCCGGGTCCGGCCGTCGCGCGTGTCGATGCCGATGCTGGGGACTTCGCTCATCAGGAAGTGCGGGCCGGAAAGGGACCAGTTCGTGCGGTCCGGGCTCGTCGCGAGCCAAAGACCTTTTTTGGTGCCGATCGCCAGGACATAACTCTCTGCGGTAGCCATGCCCCTTATGGAACCACCCCAAGGTGACGCCCGCAATGGGTTTTCGCCGCCTGGTTTGGTCCGGCCCTGCGCGGCCCCCGGAGCTGACCCTCCGTGCCGTCCTTCGGACGCCGGGTCAGTCGACGAATTCGGACTGCGTCTCGATGAAGTCCCAGTCGGCGTCCGTCAGCACCCCGGAAACGTCATCCGGGTGGGGGCCGCCGGCCTCGGCGATGCCCTGCACCACGGTCAGCGGCAACTCGGTGGCCCGCAGGTTTTCCCGCAGCCACTCCTTGCTCGCCAGATCCAGATCCAGCCACCACATGAAGATTTCCACGGCGGTCACCCCTTCCTCAGGTCTTCAACGTTAGGCCCCGGACCGGAGGTGTTCAAGGGCCTCATTGCTCTGGCGGCCTACAGGGCCGAGAGCACGTCCGCTGTCCGCTCCAGCGCGCCAGGGACCAGCGAGTAGTAGGCCCAGGTGCCCCGCTTCTCACGGTGCAGCAGGCCGGCGTCAACGAGGATCTTGAGGTGATGGGACACCGTGGGCTGGCCAAGGTCCAGCGGCTCGGTGAGGTCGCAGACGCAGGCCTCGCCGCCGTCGGACGCCTTGACGATGGACAACAGCCGCAGACGGTTCGGATCGGCAAGGGCCTTGAAGAGCTGGGCCTTGCCCTGCGCCTCTTCCGCGCCCAGCACCGGCATCCCGGACGCCGTGCAGCAGGCTTCGGCCGTTGTGGATTCAACAATCTGCTGTGTTGTCATGCTTCCATTATGCACTCATATTGACAGGCATCGATATAGAGGGACATACTCGCCGTATCGATCATTATCAATCTATCCGGACAGAGGACACTATGGCTGTGACCACCAATCTTCCCATTGCTGTCATCGGAGCGGGCCCGATCGGCCTCGCCGCGGCAGCGCACCTGCTCGAACGCGGCATCGAGCCGCTGATCCTTGAGGCCGGCCCGGCCGCGGGCGCCGCCATCGAGCAGTGGCGCCATACCCGGCTGTTCTCCCCGTGGCAGTTCAACACCGACGCCGCCGCCGTCCGCCTGCTCGCCGGGACCGGCTGGGAGACGCCGGAGGCCACGGCGCTGCCCACAGGCGGCGAACTCATCGACCACTACCTCACCCCCCTGGCCGCGCATTCCGCGATCGCGCCCCGCCTGCACACCGGCGCCCGTGTCGTGGCCGTGACCCGGCAGGGCATGGACAAGACCCACAGCCGCAACCGCAACACCACACCCTTTGTGGTCCGGGTCGAACACGCCGACGGCGACGTCCGCGACTACCGGGCCGCTGGCGTCATCGACGCGTCCGGCACCTGGTCCACCCGCAACCCGCTGGGAACCTCCGGCCTGCCCGCCGTTGGCGAAGCCGCCGCCGTTGCCCACATTTCTTCTCCGCTGCCGGATGTCCTGGGCCGGGACCGCGAGACGTTCGCGGGCCGCACGGCGCTTGTGGTCGGTGCCGGCCACTCCGCCGCAAACACCCTGATCAACCTCGCCGAGCTCGCAGCCCAGGTACCCGGGACGAAGATCGTGTGGGCCATCCGCGGCGCCTCCGCCGCCAAGGTCTACGGCGGCGGCGATGCCGACGGCCTGGCCGCCCGCGGCCGGCTCGGCAGCGGGCTCCGCAGCCTTGTCGAGTCCGGCGCGGTGGAGCTGCACACCGGCTTCAGGATCGCCGCCCTCGCAGCGGCCGGCGGCGGCGTCACCCTGACCTCCACGGACGGCCGTACCCTCGAGGCGGACGTCGTGGTTCCGGCCACCGGCTTCCGCCCCGATCTGGACATCCTTCGGGAACTCCGGCTGGAACTGGACCCGGGCGTCGAAGCCCCGCGTGAGCTCGGCCCGCTGATTGACCCCGAATTCCACTCCTGCGGCACCGTCGAGCCGCACGGCGCCACAATGCTGGCCCACCCGGAACAGGACTTCTACATCGTCGGCATGAAATCCTACGGGCGGGCACCGACCTTCCTGCTCGCCACCGGCTACGAGCAGGTCCGCTCCGTCGCCGCGGCCCTGGCCGGGGACCAGGAAGCCGCCGACACCGTCCAGCTCGAACTTCCCGAAACCGGCGTCTGCTCCTCCGACATCGGCACCAGCTGCGACGTTCCCGCCGCCGTACCGGCAGGGATCGTGGCCGAAACCTCCGGCGGCTGCTGCGGAACACCCGAGCCGGTCCTCGTCGGGTTCCCCACCGGACTGGCCCACGGCCGCTCCGGCGGGAACTGACCTCTTTGCCTTCGCTTGCTTCCCCTGCCTTCTTCCACTGAACACTGGAGTAATGCCATGACTGACCACCTTGATCACGTCCCGGGCCTGCAGGACAACACCGAACTGCTGCACCGGATCAGTACACGCCTGGCCGAGAAGTTCGCGGGCGTCTTCGCGCGCGAGACCGTCGAGCGCTACGTCTTCGAGTCCTACACCGCACTGGCCCGGACCGCAAAGATCAAAACGCACCTGCCGGCCACCACCGAGCACTTCGCCAATGACCGGCTCGCCGCCCTGGCGAAATCAAAGAGTGCCGTGGCCAGCGAAGTTCCCGAGGTTCTCTTTGTCTGCGTCCAGAACGCCGGCCGCTCCCAGATGGCTGCGGCCCTGCTCAACGTGGAGGCCAAAGGCAGGATCCGTGTGCGCTCAGCCGGCTCAATGCCGGCATCCGAACTCGACCCTGCCGTGGTGACCGCCATGAAGGAAATGGGCCTCGACCTCTCCCGGGAGTACCCCAAGCCGCTCACCGACGACGTCGTCCGGGCCGCCGACGTCGTGATCACCATGGGCTGCGGCGACTCCTGTCCCATCTACCCGGGCAAACACTACGAGGACTGGGAACTCACGGACCCGTCCGGGCAGCCGGTGGAGACCGTCCGGGCAATCCGCGACCAGATCCACGACCGGGTCAGGGGACTGGTTTCGTCGCTCCTGGAGACGCGTGGCCCCGGCACGGGAGCGCCGGACTCTTCCCAGGGCGGTTCCGCCGGCAGGGCCGCGGACTGAGTCCATGGCCGCCCGTGCGACGCCGCCGCAGCCGGCCGCTGCCGGCGCTCCCCGGGGCGGTCTGGTCTCGCTGTGCATCACCCAGACGACGGGGTGGGGCCTGCTGTACTACTCGCTTCCGGCCGCCGTGCTGCCGATCAGCGAGGACACCGGCTGGGATCCCGCCCTGGTGACAGGATCCTTTTCCGCCGGGTTGCTGGTGTCCGCCCTCGCCGGCATCCGCGTGGGCCGGGTCCTGGACCGCACGGGGCCACGGACCCTGATGGTCAGTGGCTCACTGGTCGGCGTCCTGGCGCTGGTGCTGGTCAGCCTGGCCCCGAACCTGCCGCTCTTTGCAGCCGCCTGGCTGCTGGCAGGAACCGCCCAGGCCGCCACGCTCTATCAGCCGGCGTTCACCGTGATCAGCCGCTGGTACGGCCGCGACAGGGTCCGTCCGCTCACCACTCTGACACTCGTGGCAGGCTTTGCCTCCACGATTTTCGTCCCGTTTACCGCAAGCCTCACCGCCGTCATCGGCTGGCGCAGCACCTTCCTGGCCCTCGCCGCCCTGCTGGGGCTGGTCACGGTCCCGCTGCACGCGCGCTTCCTCAACCGCACCTGGCCGCCCGAGGCGCACCCGGCCCGGCCCGCCGACGATCGTCTCCGGGTTCTCGCCATCACCAGGAGTCCTGAGTTTCTAGGGCTGCAGGCCCTCATGGTGCTGCTGTGCCTGGGCCTCTTCACGGTGACGCTGAACATCATTCCGCTCCTGATGGAAAAAGGGGCCGGCTACGCCACCGCTGCGATGGGCCTGGGCCTGGTGGGGGCAGGGCAGGTCGGCGGGCGGCTCCTGTTCGCCAGCATTCCGGCCCGTGCCCGTGTGGCCACCATCGCCGGAGCTGGCGCCGTAACGGTCCTCTCGCTCGCCGTCGTCCCGGGTCCGCCGGGGTTGCTGATCGCGGCGGGAGTGCTCGCCGGGGCCGTCCGCGGCTGCCAGACGCTGCTGCAGGCCACGATCGTGGCCGAGCGGTGGGGCATGTCCAATCTGGGTGCCCTGCAGGGGCGCTTTGCCGCCCCGCTGACCGCGGTGATGGCGCTGGCACCTGCCGCCGGCCCCGCGCTGGCCGCCTGGCTGGGCAGCTACACAGGGATGGCGTACGCCATGGCGGGAGCCGCCGGCCTTGCAGCCGTGACCGCCGGAGCGTTGCTCTCCGTCGGGCCGGCATCCACGATGGGATCATCCGGCACGAACGCGACGGATTCCACACTGCTGGCCCGCAGAAAGACCGGGGAGTAAGCCCCTGGTCCCGACGCGGGGCGGGAGCCACAATGGAATATGTCCGCCGAACGCACCAGTGACCCGCCGCCCCTCGTGGTCGGCGTGCTCCCGGGGCAGAGCCCCGACGTGCTGCGGACTGCCGCCTCGCTGGCCGCGAAACTCGCCGCGCAACTGATCTGCGCCCACGTGGATGAGGCGAGTTATCTCGTCGAGTGGGATCCGGCGCGGTCCGCGCACCGGCTCTCACTGCACCCGGACACTGACAACGCCGAAATCCGGGCCGTAACGCAGGAGTTGCGGAACAGCATCGGCTCAGCCTGCGACGGCCTGGGCATCCACTGGACCCTGCGGACGCTGGCCGGTGACCCTGCCCGGGCGCTGGGCAGGCTGGCAGCCGAGGTCGGTGCCGCAATGATCGTCGTCGGTACACCGGAACCCGGGCTGGGTCACCGGATTTCCGCCGCCCTCAACGGTTCGGTGGCGGCGTGGCTCAGCCACCATCAGGACCATCCGGTCCTCATCGTTCCGGTCCGGTCGGCCGTCCACCACCGAACAGGGCTCCCGAAAGAAAAATGAATGTTGTTATTCGAGGTGCTGGCTTTCTCCACCCACCGCCACGTAAGCTTGATTACGTAGGCGAGATAAAGACCGCCGACCCAAAGACAGCTCCGGAGTGCGTATCCCCCAATAACGCACTCCGGAGCTCTTTTGTGTCCGCGCCCTTTTGTCAGGCACCGGCCACGAATACCCCCGCAGGGTACTTGCGCCATACCCCTGGGGGGTATAAGTTGGGCTTATGAACAAGCCCGAAGTCACCGCCGGGGAACCCGCGGACGCCGAGCAGCATCAACACCACGGCTATTCCCCCAACAAGGACGCCTACCTTCTGCGGCTGAAACGGATCGAGGGCCAGGTGCGCGGCATCGCCCGGATGGTCGACGAGGACAAGTACTGCATCGACATCCTCACCCAGGTCGCCGCCGTCACCAAAGCCCTGCACGCCGTCAGCCTTGGACTGGTGGAGGAGCACATCGGCCACTGCGTCATCGGTGCCGCCTCCGAACCGGACGCGAAGCTGCGGGCCGAAGCCATCGACTTCAAGGTCAAGGAAGCCACCGATGCCATCGGCCGCCTGCTGCGGTAGCGGCGACACCACTCACCGCACAACGGGGCTGCCCAACCACCAGCAGCCCACCCACAAGGAGCAAACCATGAGCACCGTTTCCACCATCGTCAACGTTTCCGGCATGACCTGCGGCCACTGCGTGTCCTCCGTCAGCGAAGAGCTCGAGTCCCTGGCCGGCGTCGAGACAGTCGACGTCGATCTGAACTCCGGTGGCATCTCCACGGTCACCATCACCTCCACCGGGGCCCTGTCGACCTCCGAGATCGGCGAGGCCGTTGCCGAGGCGGGATACCTGGTCGTGTCCAACGGAACCTGAGCAGCACCCCGCCCGGCACACGACGCAGCGCACAGCACCAGGACAGACAGGGAACACCGTGAGTAGAGAGCAACTGCTGGACCAACCCGGAAACCGGATGATCGAGCTCGACATCGAGGGCATGACCTGCGCCTCCTGCGTCAGCCGCGTCGAACGCAAGCTCGGCAAGCTCGGCGGCGTCACCGCCACCGTGAACCTGCCCCTGGAATCAGCCCATGTCACAGCCCCCGGGGCCGTCACCGATGCCCAAATCACCGCCACCGTAGCGGCAGCAGGCTACAAGGCCACGATCCGTGCCCCCAAGTACCAAACCACGGCGATTGAACCCGGCGCCGTTGAGGCGCCCGGCGAAACCGCCGGCGAGCTGCCCACGCGCGCCGACGGTGCCGGCATGCGGCAGCATGCGTCTAAGCAGGGGCCACGCCGACAGGGTTCCCTGGCCGAGCTTGCGAGGCCAGGGGGTCGGTGGGGAGGTACGAGCGAGCATGCCGAGCATGGCGGACCGGCGGAGCGCGGAGGCGACCACCCGGCGTCGGCGGCGGCCAAGCTCCGCCCGCGCCTGATCGTCGCGGCCATCCTCACCATACCGGTGTTCCTGATTTCCATGTTCCCGGCCTTCCAGTTCGCCAACTGGGGCTGGGTCGCAGGAGCCCTGGCCCTGCCGGTGGTCACCTGGGCGGCCTGGCCATTCCACCGTGCCGCCGCCATCAACGCCCGGCACCTCGCCTCCACGATGGACACACTCGTCTCCATCGGTGTGACCGCGGCCTACACCTTCTCGGCCTGGCAACTCTTAGTGGACCCCCGGATGACCGACCACCCGCAGGGTATGGACGGGATGGAGGAAATGGGCTCAGGCGGGCTCTACTTCGAGGTCGCCGCCGTTGTCACCACCTTCCTGCTGCTGGGCCGTTACCTGGAAGCCAATGCCAAACGGAAGGCCGGAGACGCCCTCAAGGCGCTGCTGAACCTGGGCGCCAAGGATGCCACGGTCCTCCGCGGCGGCCAGGAGCAGCAGATTCCCGCAGATCAGCTGGGCGTGGGTGACCTCATGGTGGTCCGCCCCGGCGAGAAGATCGCCACTGACGGAGTCGTCGTCGACGGGTCCTCCGCAGTCGACGCCTCGCTGGTGACGGGCGAGTCCGTGCCGGTGGAAGTCGGCCCGGACAGCCCGGTCACGGGCGCCACCATCAACACCTCCGGCCGGCTGCTGGTCCGCGCCACGCGCGTTGGCGCCGAAACCACCCTGGCCCAGATGGGCCGGCTGGTCTCCCAGGCCCAAACCGGCAAGGCGCCGATCGCGCGCCTCGCGGACCGGATCAGTTCGGTGTTCGTGCCGGTGGTCCTGGCCATCGCCGCGGT
>DATITT010000224.1:0-2066 GCA_035467435.1 Arthrobacter sp.
TGCGGCCCGGCGCCTTCGAGGTGCGGAGCGCCGGAACACGGGCCATGGTGGGCGACCCGATCCAGCCGCCCTCCGCGGACATCATCAGGAGCTACGGCGGAACCCCGGACGGCTTCGCGGCCCGGCAGCTGACGCCAAAACTCCTCAAGGAGTCCGACCTGGTGCTGGCGATGACCACCCAGCACCGCGGCGCCGTGATGCAGATGGACGCCTCCCTGCTGAAACGGACCTTCACCATCCGCGAATTTGCCCGGATGCTGCAGGTCCTGGAACAGCGTGACGCGCCGGCCGCCGCCGCCGATCTTCCTGCGTTCTGGCGGGGACTCCCCGCCCGGGCGGCCTCCGTCCGGCACCTGGCGCTGGCCCCGGAGGCCTCCGACAACGATGTGATCGACCCCTACCGGCGCGGCCAGGAGCAGTACAACCAGATGGAGGACGAGCTGGCCCCGGCCATCCAAACCATCCTGCGGTTCGCCCGCCAGCACAGCTGAGCCATTAACCCCTGCGCCGCCCGCAGCTTTTAAAGGGACGGCGGTGGTAGTGTCCGGCCATGGGAACGTCGCCGGAACCAGCAGAAGCAGCCGCAGGCTCAACCGCGGGACCGGGCGGAACGCACCGCCGTCGAACCATTGCCATCGCCATCGTCGCCGGGCTGATCGTTCTCGCCGTCGCCGCCGCCGCGTTCCTGCTGAACCGGCCGCGCACCGAAACCGCGGCCCCGGCCCCGGCGCAGACCTCGGCCCCGGCTCCGGAGACGCCGCCCGCCCCCACCCCGGAGCCCACGCCGACCCCGGATCCGCCGCCCACCGCGCTGAACATCCTGCTGGTCGGCAGCGACAGCCGCGTGAATGAGCGGGAAATCGCGGCATCCGGCGGAACCTCCGACCAGCGCGGGGACGCCCTGGTCCTCCTCCATCTCCCGGCAGACCGACAGAGTATCTACGGCATCTCCATCATGCGCGACCTGTGGGTGGACATCCCCGGCCGCGGCGCGGCCAAGATCAACGCCGGGCTGGAACTGGGCGGCCTGCCCCTCATGACGCAGTCCGTGGAAGCCCTGCTGGGCCAGCCCATCAACCACACCGTGATGCTGGACTTCCAGGGCTTCGCCGCCATGACCGACGCCCTCGGCGGAGTGGACGTCAACGTCACGCTGCCCTTCACCACCACCATTGACGACTTCGTGTACTTTCCGCCGGGGGTTAACAGGCTCAACGGCGCGCAGGCCCTGGCCTTCGTCCGCGAGCGAAAGGCTTTTTCCGACGGCGACTACCAGCGGGTCCGGAACCAGCAGACCTTCCTCAAGGCCGTAATGGCCAAGATGGCGGCCGAGGGCGGGCTCTCGGACCGCAACACGGTGAAGCAGCTGGTGCAGACCGTCCTCCCCCACGCCACCGTCTCCCCCGGACTTACCGTGGAGACGCTGGAACAGCTCGCGTTCAGCCTGCGCAGCACGCCCCCCGGCAACGCCCTGTTCTTCACCCTCCCCACCGCCGGCATCAGCACCAGCAGGGACGGCCAGTCCATCATCCTGCAGAACCGCGCCGCCACCGCCGCCGTGTCCGCCGCGCTGGCCTCCGGGACCCTGGGCGACTACATCGCCGCCAACAATCTGCAGGGCGGCAACTGACGCACCCCCGGCCGTGACCGGACGGCCCGGCCTGCGGCGGACTGCCCGTGCCCTGGCGGTAGATTGGAGCCATGACCCAGACTCCCGTGCAGCCGTCCCCGCAGCCCCCCGTTGCCAAGAAGATCCCCGCCCTCCGCACGCACCACGGTGATGCCTTCGAGGACAACTACGAGTGGCTGCGGGACAAGGAATCCGCCGAGGTCGTGGAGCTGCTCAAGGCCGAGAACGCCTACCAGGAGGCCGTGACCGCCCACCAGGAGCCGCTGCGCGAGGCCATCTTCGGCGAGATCAAGGGCCGCACCCAGGAAACGGACCTCTCCGTGCCCAACCGCAAGGACGGCTGGTGGTACTACACCCGCTCGGTGGAGGGCAAGGAATACGGCATCCAGTGCCGCGTCCGCGCCCAGGACACCGGGGACCGCGTCGCCGACTGGAC
>DATITT010000225.1:0-4335 GCA_035467435.1 Arthrobacter sp.
TGGAGCACACCAAAGACGGGGTCCTGTTCCAGGACGCGGACGTCGGTGATCCCCTCGGCCGCCAGGGCAGCGCGGAAGGATTCCTGCAGCCGGGGGACGTTCATCCCCAGACCGCTGCCCAGGATCACGGGGCCGTCGATGCCGAGCTTCCGGACCGTCTGCAGCGCCAGGGCTGCCAGATCCCGGCCGGCCTGGTCCACGAGCTCCTGGCTGGCGACGTGGCCGGCGGCGGCGGCGTCGACCACGAGCCGGGCCCGCTCGGCCCAGTACCGGCGTCCGGTGTCCGGTGAGTGGAAGAGCGCGATCAGCCTGGTGGGGTCATCCACACCGCAGGAAGCCAGCAGGGCGGTGGTCAGTTCGTCGGGTTCCAGCCCCTGGTTCATCCGCCGCAGGCTGTGGCGGACCGCCTCGCGGCCCAGCCAGTAGCCGCTGCCTTCGTCGCCCAGAAGATAGCCCCAGCCGCCGGCGCGGGCCTCCTCGCCACGGCTGTTCCGGCCCCAGGCGGCCGAGCCCGTTCCGCCGATGACGGCGACGCCGGTGCTTGCTCCGCCGGCCGCCAGCAGGAGCCGCGAATCGTGGACCACGGTGATCCGGGCCCCCGGCACGTGCGGCGCGATCAGCGCGGCGAGCGCGGCGGCGTCCTCGTCGGTATCGATGCCGCCGGCTCCCGCGTAGACCTGGGCGACCGTTCCCCCGCCGATCCGGGCGAAGAGCTCCGCGAGGTGCAGGGCCGCCTCCTCGCGGCTGACGTTCTGGACGTTGGAGCTTCCCACCGATTCGTCGGCTACGGCTGTGCCTCCCTCGAAGCGGACGCCTCGGGTCTTGGTCCCGCCGATATCGAGGCCGATTACGACGGCGGGTGCGGTCGGGGAAACGGGGTCCGCCGCCGGCGGGATGTCAGAATGAGTCACCGGAACAGCCTACTGAATCCTCTCCAGGAGTGAGCCATGCCGTACGACATCTTTGGTACCCGCGTTATTGCCGCCCCGATGGCGGGCGGGACCTCCACTCCAGCCTTCGTGCAGGCCGTGCACGAGTCGGGCGGCCTGGGCTTCCTGGCTGCGGGCTATAAGCGCGTGGACGCCATGCAGGCGGAAATCCGCAGCGCCCGTGCCTCCGGGGCACGTTTCGGGATGAACGTCTTCGTTCCCGACCCTGCCCAGCTGCCGCCCTCCGCCGAGGTGCGGGCACAGCTCGAGGACTACCGCGGCCGGCTGCGGGCGGATGCCCTGCGGTACGGCGTGGAGGTCCCGCCGCTTCGGCTCGACGACGACGACCAGTGGGAGGGCAAGATCGAGGCGCTGCTGGCTGATCCGGTGGAACTGGTCAGTTTTGCCTTCGGGTTGCCCGGGACCGATATCGTCCGGGCGCTACAGCGGTCAGGCTCCGCGGTGCTCGCCACCGTCACCACGGTGGCCGAGGCGCTCGAAGCTGCCGGGCAGGGCGTGGATGCCCTGGTGGTGCAGCACGGGAGCGCCGGCGGACACAGCGCGGCGTTCTTGCCGGGCGCTGCGGCGCACCAGGAAGGCCAGGGCCACCCGGAGCGCCGGGACGACAGCCAGCCCGGCACGACGGCGGAGCTGATCGCGACGGTGCGGTCCGCCGTCGGACTCCCGCTGCTGGCTGCCGGCGGCGTGATGGACCGGGCGGGGCTGGAGGAAGTGCTCGCCGCGGGAGCACAGGCGGCACAACTGGGCACGGCATTCCTCCGCACGCACGAGAGCGGCGCCCGGCAGCTGCACAAGGACGCCCTCGCCAGCCCGCACTTCACGAAGACCCTGCTGACGAGGGCCTTCACCGGACGGCCCGCCCGGGCGCTGGTCAACGAGTTTGTCCGGGACCACCCCGACGCACCGGAGGCCTATCCCGCCGTGCACCACCTCACCGCTCCCCTGCGCGCGGCAGCGGCTGCGGCCGGGGATGCGGAGCGGCTGAACCTCTGGGCCGGGACGGGCTGGCAGCGGGCGCGGTCCGGTTCGGTCGCGGAGGTCATGGCGGGGCTGCTGGGCTGAGGGCCTCACCGCGCACCCCAGAAGAACGCCGCCGCAGACCGCCGCACGGCCGAAGTCGCCGGAACGGTGCGGGATCGCCGTAACGTTTCCTGCGAGCCCGCACCGTTCCGGCGAACTCGTGCCACGGGCCGACTCAGGTGCCGGAGCGTCCGCGGACGAAGCCGGCGAGCAGTGCCGGGCCCTCGCTGAGCACCAGCTCCCGGAACAGCCGCACCGGGTCCGGCTCGTTGTCCGCTCCCCCACGGCGTTCCCGCCAGGCCAGGCCGATCTCCCGGAAGGCCAGGCCTGAATCCAGCGCGAGCTCCACCCAGCCAAGGCCGCCGGACTGCCCGGGGGTGTGGCGTCCGGGGGCCGGCCCGCCGGGCGGGAGGATGCTCACGCCGAGACCCGCCGAGACGAGTCCCCTGGCCGTGTGGGAATCCTGGCTCTCGAAGGCGATGCGGGGCCGGAAACCCGCCTCGCGGAACAGGGCGTCCGTCAGCGAGCGCATGCCGTAGCCGGCGCCCATCGCCACGAACGGGTCCTGCCGGATCTCCGCGAGGCCGGCACGGCGGCGCTTCGCGAGGGGATGCCGGTGGTGGACCACGAGCCGCAGCGGTTCCCGGTACAGGGCTGCGGAGGAGATCAGCCGGCTCGGCGCCGCGACCGGGGCGGTCAGGGCCAGGTCCGCGTCGCCGGCGGCCAGTTCCGCCAGGCAGCCGTCCCGGGCGCCCTGGCTGAGGTCGAAGGCCGGCTGGGGATGCCGGCTGCGGAAGGCGCTGATCAGCAGCGGCAGCATCGCCTCGCCGAAGGTGTGCTGGAACGTCACCGAGATCCGGCCGCGCACCACCTCCGACTCGTGCCGGACCAGGTCGAGTCCGGTCTGGAACTCTCCCAGCGCGGCCTCGATGTGCGGCAGGAGCGCCCTGGCAGCGGACGTCAGCCGCACGCCCCGGCCGTCGCGGATCAGCAGTTCCGTCCCGATAATGCTGCTGGCCCGGGCGATGCCCCGGCTGACCGTCGACTGTGGCAGCCCCAGCACTTCGGCGGTCGCGGTGATGTGCTCGGTGCGCCCGAGTTCAGCCAGCAGGGGCAGCAGCGGCAGCAGTTGGACCAGCTGTTTGTGCTCCACGTCCACGGCCCAGCCTCCAAATCGTTCCGTATTGGCTATTGATTCTATGAGAATCATGCATTGGATGCATGTCTTTCGAAAGCCTATTCTGGGAAGATGCCCCGACTTCCACTGCTCCGCCGCCCTGCGGCCCCCGGCCCGGTGCGGCGGGACCCTGCCGGCGGCAGCCTTGCTGTTTGGCCGGGGCATCCGAAAGGGTCCGCGGCCTACCGGAAGATTCTCGCGGGGCTGGCGTTCGCCGGCGTCGCCACCTTCGCCCAGCTCTACTCCACCCAGGCGGTGCTGCCGATGATGGCGGCGGAGCTGCAGGTCACGGCGGCCGAGGCGGCGCTCACGATCTCGCTGGCGACAGTGGGGCTGGCCGTGACCGTGCTTCCGTGGTCCTTCCTGGCTGACCGGATCGGCCGGGTCAGGGCCATGATGTGGGGCATTTCGGCCGCCACGGTCCTGGGCCTGGCAGTCCCGCTCGCTTCGAGCTTCCCGATGCTGCTGGGTCTGCGGATGCTTGAGGGCATGGCACTGGGCGGCATCCCCGCCATCGCCATCGCCTACCTCAATGAGGAGGTCAACAAGGCCCACGCCGCACTGGCTGCCGGAACGTACGTCGCCGGCACCACCCTGGGCGGGCTCGCCGGCCGGCTGCTGGCCGGTTTTGTCGGCGAACTCTGGGGATGGCGGGCCGCAGCCCTCTCCGTCTCCATCCTGGCCGCCGTGGCGGCAGCCCTGTTCCTGGTCCTGGTGCCGCAGGCCCGGGGCTTCACGGCCGCGGCGGCGGGCGGTTTCCGCGGGGCCTTCCGGACGCTGGCGGGCCACGGCCGGAATCCGCGGCTGCTGGCCCTCTACGTCCAGGCATTCCTGCTGATGGGCGGCTTCGTGGCCGTCTACAACTACCTGGGTTTCCGCCTCACCGGCGAACCCTTCAGCCTTCCCGCCACCATCATCAGCCTGATCTTCCTGGCCTACCTCTCCGGCACGGTCTCGTCCCGCTGGGCCGGCGGACTGGCGGCGCGGTTTGGGCGGCGCACTGTGATGATCGCGGGGACGGTGCTGATGGTGGCGGGCCTGGCCCTGACGCTCACACCACTGCTGCCGCTCATCATGGCGGGCCTGCTGCTGTTTACCGGCGGATTTTTCGCGGCGCACAGCATCGGCGCCGGCTGGACCGGCGTGATCGCCACGACAGGCCGGGCACAGGCGGCGTCGCTCTATAAC
>DATITT010000226.1:0-10333 GCA_035467435.1 Arthrobacter sp.
GCACCTTGGCGGTCAGGGCGAAAATCTTGCCGTCAGTGCGGACATAGCCCAACTCCACGAGCGTGTGCAGGAACCGCCGCGCCGTGGCCCGGGTAAGGTCCGTCCGGGCCGCCACCTCGGTCAGTGTCATCTTCGGGTGGTCCGTGTCGAAGGCGCGAATCACCGCCAGCCCGCGCGCCAGCGACTGCACGTACTGGTCGCTGGCCGCCGGCGCGCCAGTGCCCTTTGCTGCGTCAATCATTTCCATGCCTCTCGGTCCCGCACCACTTTATCCGTGCGAGCGGATGCTCAGCTTCCGATGGCGGACGCGGCCTTGAGCGGCACCGGCACCATTCCCTGGAGCTCCTCGAGGGTGCAGCCGAAGGTTTCCCGGACCTCGACACCATCGGGGCCGGTCAGGAACACGGCCTTGTCCGTGTACACGCGGGTGACACAGCCGATGCCGGTGAGCGGGTAGCTGCAGGTCTCCACGAGTTTGGAGATCCCTTCGCGGGTCAGGAGGGTCATCATGACGAAGACATCTTTGGCGCCGGTGGCAAGGTCCATGGCCCCGCCGACGGCCGGGATCGCGTCCGGCGCGCCGGTGTGCCAGTTGGCGAGGTCGCCGGTCGCGGAGACCTGGAAGGCCCCGAGCACACAGATGTCCAGGTGCCCGCCGCGCATGATCGCGAAGGAGTCGGCGTGGTGGAAGTAGGACGCCCCGGGGAGTTCGGTCACCGGGATCTTGCCGGCGTTGATGAGGTCGCCGTCGATCTGGTCCCCGGTGGCTTCCGGGCCCATGCCCAGCATGCCGTTCTCGGTGTGGAGCGTGATGTTCTGCTCCGGCTCGAGGTAGTTGGAGACCAGGGTGGGCTGGCCGATGCCCAGGTTCACGAAGGAGCCGGGCTTGATGTCCCGGGCCACCAGGCGGGCCAGGTCGTCGCGGTCCAGCGGCTTGTCGGAGGTCTGAATGCCTGCCTGGCTGTGGGACTGGCTACTCATCTCAGGCCACCTTCACAATGCTGTTGACGTAGATTCCGGGGGTCACGATGTTCTCCGGGTCGAGGCCGCCCGCGGGGACGATCCCGGAGACCTGGGCCACGGTGTGTTTGGCCGCAGCGGCCATGATCGGGCCGAAGTTCCGGGCCGTCTTGCGGTAGACGAGGTTGCCCTTGCCGTCGGCCGTGAGCGCCTTGATGAGCGCGACGTCGGCGTGGATGGGGGTCTCGAAGACCTGCCCGCGGCCGTCGAGGATGCGGGTTTCCTTGCCTTCGGCGAGCATGGTGCCGTAGCCGGTCGGTGTGAAGAACCCGCCGATTCCGGCGCCGGC
The DNA here is from genome assembly GCA_035467435.1 of Arthrobacter sp. Classification (GTDB taxonomy): domain Bacteria; phylum Actinomycetota; class Actinomycetes; order Actinomycetales; family Micrococcaceae; genus Arthrobacter. The sequence continues at coordinate 1,310 of DATITT010000226.1, forward strand.
GGCACGGATCCGCTCGGCGAGGTTGCCCTGCGGGACGAGTTCCAGCTCGATCTCGCCGGCGTGGAACTTCGCGTCGAAGTGCCAGGAGTCGGACTGCCGGGGGAAGGAACAGATCATCTTCTTCACCCGGCCTTCCTTGATCAGCAGCGCGAGGCCCTGGTCGCCCTGGCCGGCGTTGTTGTTGACGACGGTGAGGCCGGTGGCGCCGCAGTCCATCAGCGCGTCGATGAGCTCGAACGGCTGGCCGGCGTTGCCGAAGCCGCCGATCATCACGGTGGCACCGTCCTTGATGCCGGCGACAGCCTCGCCGACGCTGTCTACGAAGTTCAGCATGTCCTAGTCCTTTACTGTCGCTGTTGTTGCCGACAGTGATGTTGCCGGCGGCGCGTCCATTGCGGTGACGTTTTCGAGCACGACGGCGAGCCCCTGGCCGACGCCGATGCAGATCGCGGCGACGCCCCAGCGTTCACCGGAGGCCTGCAGGGACCGGGCCAGGGTGCCGAGGATGCGGCCGCCGGAGGCGCCGAGGGGGTGGCCCATCGCGATCGCGCCGCCGTGCCGGTTCACGATGCCCGGGTCGATGCCCCAGGCGTTGATGCAGGCCAGGGACTGCGCGGCGAAGGCCTCGTTGAGTTCGACGGCGCCGACCTGGTCCCAGCCGATGCCGGCCTTGGCGAGGGCCTTGTTCGCGGCCTCCACCGGGGCATAGCCGAAGTACTGGGGGTCGTTGGCGTGCGCGCCGCGGCCGGCGATCCGGGCCAGCGGATCCAGGCCGAGCAGGCCGGCGGCGTGCTCGGATCCGAGCCAGGCCGCGGACGCGCCGTCGGAGAGCGGTGAGGCGTTCCCGGCGGTGACGGTGCCGTTCTCCGTCCGGAACACGGTCTTGAGCCCGGCGAGTTTCTCCGCCGAGGACCCGGCGCGGATGCTTTCGTCCCGGGTGAGGTCGGTGCCCGGGACCACGGTGACGAGCTTGTCGTAGAAGCCCTCGTCCCAGGCCGCGGCGGCGAGGTTGTGGGAGTTGGCGGAGAATTCGTCCTGCGCCTCACGGGTGATCCCGTACTTCTCGGCCAGCCGTTCGGTGGCCTCGCCCAGGGACACGGTCCAGTCCGGGCGCATGGCCTGGTTCACCAGCCGCCAGCCCAGGGTGGTGGAGACCAGGGTCATGTCCCCGGCCGGGTAGGGCTTCTCGGTTTTGGGCAGCACCCAGGGGGCGCGGGACATTGATTCGGCGCCGCCGACCAGCATCAGCTCCGCGTCGCCGGTGTTGATCTGGCGGGAGGCGATGATCGCGGCGTCCAGGGAGGAGCCGCAGAGCCGGTTGACGGTGGTGCCGGGGATCGAGACCGGCAGGCCCGCCAGGAGGGTGCCCATCCGGGCGATGTTGCGGTTTTCCTCGCCCGCGCCGTTGGCGTTGCCGAACACCACCTCGTCGATGCGCTCGACGTCGAGCTTCGGCGCGCGCTTCACGGCTTCACCGATCACGTGGGCCGCGAGATCGTCCGGGCGCACGCCGGCGAGCCCCCCGCCGAACCTCCCGAACGGGGTCCGCACGGCGTCGTAGAGGTAGGCCTGGTTCATGAGGTTTCATCCATTTCTGCAAAGACTCGCTGCGCTGTCTTGAAGGCGGTGTTGGCGGAGGGGACCCCGCAGTAGATGGCGGTCTGCAGCAGGATTTCCTTGATCTCGTCCCGGCTCAGGCCGTTGGTGACGGCGGCGCGCAGGTGCATGGCCAGTTCTTCCCAGTGGCCGTGGGCCACCATCGCGGTGATGGTGACCGCGGACCGCATCTGCCGGGTCAGGCCCGGCCGGGTCCAGATACCGCCCCAGGCGATCCGGGTGATCATGTCCTGGAAGTCCTCGGTGAAGGAATCCTTGGTGGCGTTGGCGCGGTCCACGTGCGCGGCACCGAGCACCTCGCGCCGGACCACCATTCCGCCGTCGTAGATTTCCTGGCTGGTGGCCTCCGGCTGGACGACGCCGTTGCGCGCTGCGCCGCTGGGATCTGCGCCTGTGAGCCCGGGGCCGGTCACGTGGCTGCTCCGTCGGATTCGGTCCACGTGATGAGGCTCCGCAGCAGCCCGGCGACGTGGCCGGGTGCCTCAAACGGGGCCAGGTGTGCCACCCCTTCAAGGGTGACGGCGCTGGCGGTGCCGCCGCCGGCGGTGATCCCCCCGGCGATCGCCTCGGCGAAGGACGGCGGGGCAACGCTGTCCTCCGCACCTGCGACGGCCTGGGTGGGGACGCTGATGCCGCCAAGCTCGTCCCGGACGTCGAAGCCGGCGAGGGCCTCGCAGCAGAAGGCGTAGCTGAACCGGTCGGCGTCGCGCAGGCTGTGCAGCAGCCGGCCGCTGAGTTCCGGCTCGCGTTCCATGAAGCCGGGGCCAAACCAGCGCTGGGCCGAGCCCTGGATCATCACGGGCGTTCCCTGGGTGCGGACGGTTTCCGCGCGTTCCAGCCAGCCCTCGGATGTGCCGAGCTTCGCTCCCGTGCACTGCACGGACAGGCTCTTGAGCCGTTCGCCGTGCTTGATGCCCAGCTGCAGTCCGGTGGCGCCGCCCAGCGACACGCCGGCGTAGTGGAATCTCGCTCCGGGGGCGATCGAATCCACCAGCTCGACGACGGCGTCGGCCAGTTCGGCGACGGTGAACGTCTCCTTCGCGGCCGGTGAGATGCCGTGGCCCGGCAGGTCCCAGGCGACGACGTCGACGTCGTCCCCGAGCAGGGCGCCGGCCTGGGTCCACAGCAACGTGGACGTGCCCAGCGACGGGCCCACCACGAGGAGGGGTTTGTCCCCCAGCGGGCGCTGGGGCGAGAGCAGTACTGCCTTGACTGTTGGTCTAGCCACGGGAGGCTCCGTTCAGTTCGGGGGTCGGTGGTGCGGGGTGGGATCCGGCGGCTGTGTCGGTGACGCTGACGCTGTACTCCGGGTAGGCGGCGAGGATGCGCCGGGAGATTTCGGCGGCCTGGCCGAGGTAGTTGGCCGGATCGAGCAGCTCCTCCAGCCGTGCGTCGGAGAGCAGTTCCGGCGGGACGGCCGCGCGGAGCAGCCGCCGGTAGGTGGACGCCTGGTCCGCGGCCGGGACCTGGAGTGTCTGGTCCACCACGGCCTGCAGCCGCTGCTTGCCGTCCGCGCTGTTCCTACCCGGGACGCTGCCGGACAGGAGCGGTGCGACGGCGGCCGCGACGGCCTCGCTGAGCAGCAGCGGGCCGGAAAGATCCAGGTTCCGCCGCATGGCCTGGGGGAAGACCTGCAGGCCCTCGGCGAGTTCGCGGAGCTGGACGGCGGCACCGAGGCCGAGCCGGAGGAGCTGGCGGAGCGCCGGCCATTCACTGTGCCAGGCACCGTCAGGGCGTTCATCGTTGAAGTTGGCGGCGGCCAGGTGCAGCTGCGCGGCCTGGCCGGGTGCCTGCAGGGCGGCGCTGCGGACCAGCACGGACAGCACCGGGTTCTGCTTCTGCGGCATGGCGGAGGAACCGCCCCGGCCGGCGGCGCGGGGCTCGGCGAGCTCGGCGACCTCCGGGCGGCTGAGGAACAGCACGTCGGCGGCGATCTTGCCCGCAGCGTCGGTCACCGCGGCCAGGGCGTCGCCGAGAGAGGTGACGGCCAGCCGGTTCGTGTGCCAGGGCGCAGGGACCGCGGCGAGGCCGAGCTCCGCGGCCAGCCGGTCCGAGAGGTCCAGGGGGCTGAGGCTTGAGCCTGACGTCAGGACGGTGCCCGCGGCCAGGGTTCCGGCTGCTCCCCCGGTCTGCACCGGGAAGTCGAGGGCCTCAAGCCGGCGGGCGGCCGCGGCAAGGCCGTGGAACCATTGGGCCGCCTTGAGCCCGAAGCTGAAAGGCAGGGAGTGCTGGGTGAGGCTGCGGCCCACGCACAGGGTGTCCGTATGCTTTTCCGCGAGGGCGGCCAGTGCCGCCGTCGTTGCCGTGAGCTCGGTGAGCAGTCCGCGGACCGCCTCCCTGCACAGCAGCATGAGTCCGGTGTCGAGGACGTCCTGGCTGGTCAGCGAGGTGTGCACGGCTTTCCCGGCACCGATTCCCGCCGTGTCAAGGGCCGTGACCTGATTGCGGAGATCCGCCAGCAGCGGGATCACCGGATTGGCGCCGCCCTGGGCGCGCACGGCAAGGTCCGCGACGTCGTAGCGGCCCACCTCGGCGGCAGCGGCGACCACCGCGGCGGATCCGGCCGGGGCGAGGGCTGCCTGCTCCAGGACCGCAGCCCAGGCGGCCTCGACCCGGAGGACAGCGGCCAGCACGGCCCGGTCCCCGGTCAGCGCCGCCACCAGGGGCGACGCCGACACGGGACTCAGGAGGCCAAAATCGCCCTGCAGGCCGGCGTCGCCCCCGGTGGCTCCGCTGGTTTCAACAGAAATCACTTCGAGGCGCCCTCGAAATCGAGGAACACCGTCTCACCCGCACCCTGAAGCCGGATATCCCAGCTCAGGCCGCCGTCGGCGTCGCGGCGTGCGATCAGCGTCTTGCGGCGTTCCGGATCCAGCGAGGACAGCAGCGGATCCGCGGCCAGGGCCTCCTCATTCTCCGGCAGGTAGATCCGCGTGAAGAGCCGGTTCATGAGGCCGCGGGCGAAGACCGCAACCGCAATGAACGGCGCCGCGCCGTCCTCGGTGGGCCCGGGGTTGACCGTGGTGAAGGTGAAGACGCCGGTGTTGCCCACGGCGCTGCGGCCGAAGCCGGTGAAGGTGTAGCCGTCGCGCACGAGCGAACCCGTGTGGTGCGGGACCTTGCCCTCGGTGTCCGCCTGCCAGATTTCCAGGATCGCGTCGGGGATCGGGTGTCCGGCGCCGTCGAAGACGCTGCCCTGGAGCCGGATGGAGCCCGGGGAGCCGGGAGCCAGCAGCTCGCGGTCCTTGGCGTAGGGCAGCGCGTAGCCGTAGAAGGGGCCCACGGTCTGGCCTGGTGTCGGGGTGAGTTTACTCATGCTGGCCCTATTCATTGTCGTCTCCTGCTGCGCCCAATGCCTCGTTCTCTGTCCAGGTCCGCTTCGACCCGGTCAGGACGATGTCCCAGTTGTACGCCAGGGCCCACTCGGGCTTGGTCTGCTCGTGGTTGTAGGTGGCCACGAGCCGGTCCCGGGCGTCCTGGTCAACAATCGACTGGTAGATCGGGTCCAGGGGGAAGAGCTGGTCGCCCGGGAAGTACATCTGGGTGACGATCCGCTGCGTGAACTCCTGCCCGAACAGGGAGAAGTGGATGTGCGCCGGGCGCCAGGCGTTGAGGTGGTTTTTCCACGGGTAAGCTCCGGGCTTGATCGTGGTGAAGCTGTAGGAGCCGTCGGCGCCCGTGATGCAGCGGCCGACGCCGGTGAAGTTGGGGTCCAGCGGTGCCGGGTGCTGGTCCCGTTTGTGGATGTAGCGGCCGGCGGTGTTCGCCTGCCAGATCTCCACGAGCTGGCCCGCGACGGGGCGGCCGTCGCCGTCGAGCACACGGCCGGAGACGATGATGCGTTCGCCCAGCGGTGCACCGTTGTGCTGGATGGTGAGGTCTGCTTCCAGCGCGTGCACGTCCATGTGCCCGAAGGCCGGCGAGTAGAGCTCGATGGTTTCCGGGTCCGCGTGGTGCAGGTCCTTGGTGGGGTGGCGCAGGACGCTGCTGCGGTACGGGGCATAGTCCAGCCGCGGCTGGATCTCTGCCGGGGCACCGTTCTTGAGCGCCAGGGCGTAGGCCTCGCCGATGGCCTTCATCTCGGCGCTGAGGTCCGCCTGCGACTCTGCGGCTGTGTCCAAGGCAGGGACAGAGCGCGCGTCCGTCGTCGGTGCGGCCTCCGTGGCTTCGTCGGACACGTCTTCGGTGAGCGGATACGCGTTGTAGAACTCAAGGTTGATTTCTTCAGGCACAGCAGCCTCCTTTCGTTGGGTGGTGATGTTTGGTTTTGCTTTGGCCGGTCAGGACGTGGGGTTCAGCTGGTGCAGGTGGTCGTACTGGACGGCGTGCCGCACCGGGGCGTTGGGCGCCCCGTAGCCGTCGTAGGATCCGCGGCGCTCCACCATTTCGAAGAACACGCTGCCGACGGTGGCGGTGTAGAAGTGCAGGAACTCGCCGTCGGCGTCGCGGTCGTAGAGCAGGTTGAGCTCCCGGAGGGTGGCCAGGAAGGCAGGGTCCAGGTCGAACCGCGCGTCGAGGTCCTCGTAGTAGTTATCCGGGATCTGGAGGAAATCAAGGCCCCGGGCCTTCGCGGCGCGGGCCGTCGCCACCAGGTCATCCACGGCGAAGGCGATGTGTTCCTGGTAGGTCCGGCGCTGGCCGGTGCCCGCCGCCTCCGGGCCGGGTCCGGCGCCTTCACGCTGGATCAGCGGGGCCAGGTTCAGCACCAGGCGGACGCCGCGGTCGCGGGTGAGCATCACCTGGGACCGGACCAGGCCGGTGGGGCTGGCGACTTCCGCGTACGGCTGCGGCTCCAGGGCCAGGGCGCTGGTATAGAAGAGGACGGCCTCGTCGAAGTGCTGCCAGGGCTGCGCCAGGTTGACGTGGTCGATCACGGCACGCCGCCCCGCTGCCCGGCCGGCGGCGGGGGCCTGTATTCCCTCGCCGAATTCGCGGGTCCACACGGCGGTGCCGTCGGGGCTGCCCTGGCACAGGAAGACCTCGGTGGAGTCCGGGGCGGCGAAACCCTGGAAGATTTCCTCGTCGGCCTGGCTCTTGCGCGGCACGGCCGGGGCCTTGAGCTGCCGGGCCCGGGCCGCGGCAATGACGGGGGAATCGACGTCGAAGCCCAGGGCGGAAATTGCGGGCGCGCTGGTGGCCAGGGGGGCGGGGGATTCCTGGGGGGAGTCCTCATTGATGATCACGCGGGCGTGGCCCATGGTCCACAATTGCACATTCTTGGTCCGGTGGCGCCCGTTGAACGCGAATCCCAGCTGGCCCAGCAGGATTTCCAGTCCGGCGGTGTCCGCGGCCCTGACCTCGGCGAAGTTGAAGCCGGCCGGTTCGGCCACCTGCGGCAGCGTGGCCAGTTCCATCGGGTACCGGCGGCGGCCGGCCGGGCGGGTACCGCCGGCGCCGTTCTCGGCGGCCGGAGTAGCATCCAGCCACTTGGCGCTCTGCTCCTCGAGCCAGATCAGCGACCGCATGGCGTCCACGGCGGTCCGCTCGACGTCGGACTGGCGGAAGACGTCGTTGAAGACTTCCAGGGACACCGGGCCGGTGTAGCCGGCCCGGACCACGTGGCCGAGGAATTTGGCGAGTTCGAACTGCCCTTCGCCCGGGAACACCCGGTAGTGCCGGCTCCAGGACAGCACGTCCATGGACAGTTTGGGGGCGTCGGCCACCTGGACGAAGAAGATCTTCTCCGGGTTGAAGGATTCGATCGGGGCGGTGTCCCAGTCGCGGGAGAGGATGTGGAACGAGTCCAGGCAGGTGCCCAGGTTGGGGTGGTCCACCGCTTCCACGAGCCGGTGGGCGTGCTCGTAGTCGTTGACGTACTTTCCCCAGGCCAGTGCCTCGTAGGCCACCTTGACGCCGTGGTCCTGGGCGAGGGCGGCGAGGGCGGCGAGCTGTTCGGCCCGGAGTCCGTCGTCATCGATGCTGGCGGTGGCCACGTTGGAGCAGACCAGGATGGTGTCCATGCCAAGCCGGGACATCAGCCGGAACTTCGCGTCCGCCCGGCGCAGGTTGGCGGCAAGCAGTTCCGCCGGCACGCTGTCGAAGTCGCGGAACGGCTGGTAGAGGTCCAGGGTCAGGCCGAGGCCGGCGGCCATCTTGCGGACCTCCTCCGGGCTCAGCGGGGAGGTGACGAGGTCCTGTTCGAAGATTTCGATCCCGTCGAAGCCCGCAATGGCGCAGGCCTGCATCTTTTCCCGCAGGGTGCCCGAGAGGCAGACGGTGGCGATTCCGGTGCGCATCAGGCGGCCACCTCTTCAGCGGCGACGAGTTCCAGGAAGTGGGCGCGCATCCGGTCCGCATCGGCCTCAAGGCCGGTGAAGATGCGGAAGGCGTCGGCTGCCTGTCCCACGGCCATCCGGCCGCCGTCGAGCACGTCGCAGCCTTTGGCGCGGGCCTCACGGATGAGTTCGGTCTCGATGGGGCGGTACACAATGTCCGCGACCCAGTGCCGGGCTGCCAGGAGGGACATGTCCAACGGGACCCCGGGGTGGGCGGCCATGCCCACCGGGGTGCAGTGCACGAGGCCGTCGGCCAGCGGCATCAGCCGCGGCAGCTCCGCCGTCGTCCGGGCGGTGACCAGCTGGTCCGGGAAAAAGCCGGCAAGTTCGGCGGCCCGTGCCGCGCAGCGGGCCGGATCGGTGTCCACCAGGTCCAGTTCGCGGACCCCGGCGGTGAGCAGGGCGTAGGCGACGGCGGAGCCGGCACCCCCGGCACCCAGCTGCACCACGCGGTTCAGCTTGGCTCCCGGCAGGCCCGCGGTGAGGGCGGCCGCGAACCCGGAGAAATCGGTATTGTGGCCGATGAATCGGCCGTCCCGGATGGTTACCGTGTTCACCGCACCGAGGCGCCGGGCGTCCGGAGTGACCTCATCCAGGTGTTCCAGGACCAGCTGCTTGCAGGGGTGGGTGATGTTCAGTCCGTTGAAACCCAAACGGTAGGCGCCGGTCAGGAGCTCGCCGACGCTCTGGCCGGGAAGCCCCAGCTCGGTGAGGTCGATGGGGCGGTAGAGGTACCGAAGGCCCTGCAGATCGCCTTCGCGTTCGTGCATGGGGGGCGTGAGGGATGGCGCAACGCCGTCACCTATGAGGCCCACAAGAAAGGACTCTGCTCGATTGCTCATCCGTATAGCTCCTTTGACAACGGCACTCGGCGGGCGGGGACGCACGTGGCGCCGGCCGCGGGCCGGGTGATGGAAATTACATTAGCGCATTTGTTCACATGTTGCACGCTTGTTCTACTAGCGAACACGCTTGGATGGGACACCGCCGCACAGTCCGTCGATGTCATCACTGGGGCAGCCGGGCCGACAGCTCTGCTGCCGCAGCCTGAAGCAGCGGAACCAGGGCCACGAGGGCCTCCACGCTCATCCGGAAGACCGGGACCGCGGTGGCCAGTGCGGCGAAGGCGTGG
>DATITT010000227.1:0-5780 GCA_035467435.1 Arthrobacter sp.
GCGCGGGTTCCACATCGGCATCTGCTCCAGCGGCACCCCCAGTGCCTTGGCGGTGTTGCGGCCCAGGTGCTGGTCCGGGAAGAACAGCACCCGCTGGCCGCGCTCGAACGCCCATTCCAGGACCGTGGCGGCGTTGGAGGAGGTGCAGACTATGCCGCCGTGCTCGCCGCAGAAACCCTTGAGGGCGGCGGAGGAGTTCATGTAGGTGACCGGGATGACCGGGACCCTGCCGTCGGCGTCGGGCTCGGTGCCGAACAGTTCCTCGAGCTGTTCCCAGCACTCGGTCACGGAGTCGATGTCCGCCATGTCCGCCATCGAGCAGCCGGCGGCGAGGTTGGGCAGGATCACGGCCTGGTCCGGACGGGACAGGATGTCCGCGGTCTCGGCCATGAAGTGCACGCCGCAGAAGATGATGGCCTCGGCGTCCGGGCGGGTCAGCGCGGCATTGGCCAGCTGGAAGGAGTCACCCACGAAGTCGGCGTACTCCACCACCTCGTCTCGCTGGTAGAAGTGGCCCAGCACCACGGCGCGGTCCCCGAGCGTCGCCTTGGCGGCCCGGATCCGCGCGTCGAGTTCGGCGTCGCCGGCAAGCTTGTACTCCTCCGGAAGCTGGCCCTGCCGGGGGGTCGACGCCGGGGCGGCGTCCGCGACGGAGGCGCCGGGTCCGTAGGCGGGCACACCGGCGAGGGCCTCGGCGAGGTCGTAGTCCCAGGGCCCGCGGGCGAGCGCCGGGCTGCACGTGGAGGCGGCTGTTGCAAGGCCCTTGGCGCTGCGGGCGGCCTGTTCGCGCGTGATCAGCTGGATGGCCGTATTGACGCTGCTCATGGTGTGCTCCTGTTGTCTGGGTCAAGGCCGGGGCGGCCGGTGAAGCGGTAGAGGCGGGGCGGGCGGTGTTTGCCGCCCTGAAGGTACTGGTCGGTTTCTTCGATTTCGGGCGTGGCCTTGACCTGCCGGCGGAAGTTGGCCGGGTCCAGCTCGCGGTCCAGGACGGCCTCGTAGACCTCCCGGACCTGGGCCAGGGTGAAGTACTCGCCGAGCAGGTGGTAGGCGATGGAGCCGTAGGCCATCTTGTTGCGCAACCGCCAGAGCGCGTAGTCGATGATTGCGTTGTGGTCGAAGGCCAGGTCACCCAGCCGGTCCGCGCGGAACCACCAAACGTTTTCGGATTCGTCAGCGAGCGCGGCCTCGGTGGGCTGCACCAGTGCCCAGTACACAATCGAGACGACGCGCTGGGTGGGCGAGCGGTGCAGGCCGCCGAAGGCGTAGAGCTGTTCGAGGTAGCTGGGTGCCAGGCCGGTGGTCTCCTGCAGGTTCCGCGAGGCGGCACCCTGAAGGGACTCGGAGTGGGTCAGCGGCCCCCCGGGCAGGGCCCACATTCCCTTGAACGGCTCACGGATCCGGCGCACCAGCGGGATCCAGAGGGTGGGGCGTCCGGAACGCGCACTGGGGCGGAGCGCGAAAATCACCGTGGAGATGGCCAGCGACGGCGGCGCGAGCTGGCGCTCGGAAACGTTGGCAGCTGTGGTGTAGATGGAGACTCACCCCGCAATCCGGGCTCCGTGCGACCCCCTGGGACTGCACGGACGGTCCGGCCCGACCGCCGGATTAGTTATAGTCAATTTGACTAGAACTAATTCTACGACGCCGGGCGCCGGGCGCAAAATGTTTCAGCCCACGGCGTTCGTGCGGGGCGCGGGGGCGTTGGGCGGCCGCGCGCGGCCCGGCTCAGCGTCCCCCGGCGGCGGCTTCCAGCAGCGGGAGGGTGCGGCCCTGGAAATGGGTGTTCAGGACAATCACCGAGGACGAGCGAAGCACCGTCCGGGTGGCGATCATGGCATCCAGTACCCGCTGCAGGTCCGGGTTGGAGCGGGCCGCAATGCGTGCCATCAGGTCCGAACTGCCGGAGACGGTGTGGATTTCGATCAGTTCCGGGATCGCCGCGAGGGCCTCGACCACCGCGTCGTGCCCCAGGTCCTGGTTGATCGCCAGGGAGCAGAATGCGACGACCGGAAACCCGAAGTGGGCCGGGTCCGGCGGCGGCACCCAGGAGCCGATGACGCCACCGTCCTGCATCCGGTCCAGCCGGGACTGCACGGTGGCGCGGGCCACCTTCAGCACACGGGAGGCCTCCAGCACCGAGGCCCGGGGCGAATCGGTGAAGAATCGGACAATCTTCGCGTCCAGGGCATCAATATCCATCAAATACTCCTCCTGCCGACGCCTTCGCATCACAAACCGCTGCGGAAACTCTGTTCTGAACTAACAAACTGCCACCATGCTCTCACGGCCGGCGCTCGGAGACCCCGCTCGGTAGCGGTAAATTCAATAGGTCCCATAAGGACCCAAAGATCCAAACCACACGAAGGTTCGCCAGCATGACAATGAAGTCCACCGCGGAGCGCCCCGGCCTGAAACTCGGCCACAGCATGAAGCCACGCCAACTCACCATGATGGGCCTCGGCAGCGCCATCGGCGCCGGCCTCTTCCTTGGCTCGGGGGCCGGAGTCCAGGCCGCCGGGCCCGCCGTCCTCATCTCCTACCTCGTCGCCGGAACGCTGATCATCCTCGTTATGTGGGCCCTGGGCGAAATGGCCGCGGCCAACCCCAACAGCGGCGCGTTTTCCGTCTATGCCGCCAAGGCCATGGGCAGGACCGCCGGAGCCACGGTGGGCTGGCTCTGGTGGCTGCAGCTGGTGGTGGTGATTGCCGCCGAGGCCCTCGGTGCCGCCGCCCTGCTGTTCACGGTCTGGCCGGTCATTCCCGTCTGGGCCCTGTCACTGATCTTTATGGTCGTGTTCACGGCGATCAACCTCGCCGGGGTGAAGAACTTCGGCGAGTTCGAGTTCTGGTTCGCCATCCTCAAGGTGGCGGCCATCCTGCTGTTCCTGGGCATCGGCACGGCCCTGCTGCTGGGCTGGCTGCCGGACGTCGAGTCCCCCGGCCTCAGCAACTTCACTGCCGATTTCGCCCCCGCAGGCCTGGGCGGCATCGCCACGGCGCTCTTCGTGGTGATCTTCGCGTTCGGCGGCACCGAGATTGTCAGTGTGGCCGCCGCCGAAACCGAGAACCCCCAGCACAGCGTGGCCCAGGCGATCCGCACCGTCGTGTGGCGGATCCTGGTCTTTTACATCGGCTCGGTGTTCGTCATCGCGGCGATCCTTCCCTACACCTCGGAAGCCCTCGCGTCGCCGTTCGCCGGCGTCCTGGACGTCGCAGGCATTCCCGGCGCCGGTGCCGCCATCACGCTGGTGGCCGTCGTCGCGCTCCTCTCGGCCCTGAACGCAAACCTTTACGGCGCGTCCCGGATGGTCTTCTCGCTGTCCGAACGCGGCGAGGCCCCGCGCTTCCTGTCGAAGATCAACAAGGCACGGGTACCGGTGCTCGCCGTCGGCGTGTCCGTGGCGTTCGGCTTCCTGGCGACCGTGCTGGAGCTGCTCTTCCCGGAGAGGATCCTTCCGGCCCTGTTCCAGCTGGTCGGCTCGACCTGCCTGATGGTCTGGGGCTCCGCGCTGGTGTCCCAGCTGATCCTCCGCCGCCGCGCTGACCGCGAAGGCACCGTCCTGCCGCTGCGGATGAAGGGTTTCCCCGGCCTGACGATCTTTGGCCTGGTGCTCCTGGCCGTGATCTTCGCCGTCGGCTTCAGCAGCCCGGAGAGCAGCAAGCAGCTCGTCAGCACCATCATCCTGGTCGCCGGCATTGCCGCGGCCTGCTGGATCGGTGCCCGGCTCACCCGCAACCGCAGCGCGGCACCGGCCGAGGAGGCCGAACAGGCCGAACCCGCCGACGCCGGGAAGTAACCGCCAGCCGCACACCCTGACCAGACTGCTCAAACTGTAACGCCCGGCGCCAGTACGGCTGGCACTCTTGTGCAGTCTGGTCAGTGATTTAGCGGCTGATTGCACAGCCCGCGGCGGGTGACTAGGGTCACAGCCATGGACACACTTCCCGTGGCTTCCGGCGACGCCGCCGAACCACTCTCTCCCGCCCAGCTCCGCGAGCTCTATTCCCTGATGGTGGCGGTCCGCCACCTCGATACCTCAGCCATCGCCTGGCAGCGCCAGGGCATCATCCCCGGCTACGCGCCCGAACTCGGCCAGGAGGCGGCCCAGGTGGGCAGCGGCTACGCCGTGGACACCACCCGGGACTTCGTCTTCCCCACCTACCGCGAGATGGGCGTGGCCCGCACCATGGGCGTTGACATGGTGGCCTACATGTCCACCCACAAGGCCACCTGGCACGGCGGCCTGTACGTCCCCCTGGAGTCCCGGCTCGCCCCGATCCAGGCCGTCGTCGCCGGCTCCGTGCTGCACGCCGTCGGCTGGGCCCACGGCCAGACGCTGGCCGCCGGCACCGCCGGCACCCTCGGCGTCGCGCTGACCTACTTCGGCGACGGGGCCTCCTCCCAGGGCGACGTCCACGAGGCCCTCAACTTCGCCGCGGTGATGAAGGCCCCCGTGGTGTTCTTCGTCCAGAACAACGGCTGGGCGATCTCGGTTCCCACCGAACGCCAGGTGGCCGGCGGCTCCGTCGCCGCCCGCGCCGCCGGCTACGGCATGCCGGCCCTGCAGATCGACGGCGACGACGTCGTCGCCGTCGTCGAGGCCACCCGCCGGGCCTTCGCGCACGCCCGGGCCGGGAACGGCCCTGTGCTCATCGAGGCCATGACCTACCGCCGCGGCCCGCACTCGACCTCGGATGATCCGGGACGCTACCGCTCACTCGATGAGGAGCGCGACGGCGCCGGCACCGACCCGCTGGAGCGATTCCGGCAGCGGCTGCTCGCCGACGGCATCGCCGACGAGGCCTTCTTCGCCGGGGCCCTCGCCGCCGCCAAGGCCGAGGAGGAACAGATCCGCACCGGCATCCAGGCGCTCGGATCCCGCCCCGGCACCGAAATGTTTGACCTGGTCTTCCAGGAAACCACCCCTGCCCTGCAGGCCCAGGCCGCCAACTGGCGCGAGGAGTCCGAACATGTCTAACTCGATTCTCGAAGGCAGAGACGCCGCAGGCGAGAGCACTGCCGAAAGCACTGCCGACAACACAGCCGACAACACCGCCACGAGCGCAGGCAGCCCCGCAGCCACCACCGTGATGTCCATGCAGCAGGCCCTCAACCGGGCCCTCGACGAGGTGCTCGCGGAAAACCCGAAGGCCCTGATCTTCGGCGAGGACTGCGGCCGGCTCGGCGGCGTCTTCCGCATCACGGACGGCCTGCAGGCCAAACACGGCGACCAGCGCGTCTTCGACACGCCGCTGGCCGAATCCGGCATCCTCGGCATGTCCGTGGGCCTGGCGATGGCCGGTTTCCACCCCATCCCGGAGGTCCAGTTCGACGGCTTCGCCTACCCGGCCATCAACCAGATCGTCTGCCAGATCGCCCGCATGAACTACCGCAGCCGCGGCACCATGCCGATGCCCATCACCTTGCGGGTTCCCAGTTTCGGCGGCATCCGTGCCCCCGAACACCACGGCGAAAGCCTCGAGGCACTCTTCGCACACGTGCCCGGCCTCAAGGTGGTCTCGCCGTCGAACCCGCACGAGGCATACCACCTGCTCAAGTACGCCGCGACGCGGCCGGACCCGGTAATCTTCATGGAGCCGAAGTCGCGTTACTGGCAGAAGGGCGAGGTGGACGTCTCCAGCCACGACACCGCCGGCGGCTCCCCCACCGGTGCGAAGGGTGCCCGCGAAGGCCGGCACCTTACCCTCGTCGCGTGGGGCGCCATGGTGGCCCGTTGCCTCCAGGTGGCCGAACTCGCCGCCGAGGACGGGATCGACAT
>DATITT010000228.1:0-7124 GCA_035467435.1 Arthrobacter sp.
TACCGGCAGTACGCCGAGAACGACGTCGAGCGGCTGCGTTTCGTGCTCGCCCTCCAGCGCGACCAGTACCTGCCGTTGAAGGTCATCAAGGACTACCTCGACGCGATCGACCGCGGCGAACGTCCGGACAACCTGCCTCCCGGCGTGACGGTCTCGCCGCGGATCGTCTCCGAGGAGCTGGCCTCCGAGCTGCAGAACCGGGTCCGCCGGCTCAGCGAGGAACAGCTCCGGACCGAGTCCGGCGCCAGCGTGCCGCTGGTCGAATCCCTCCTGAGCTACGGCCTGATCGGCCACGTCAACGGCAAATTCGATGAGCACGCCCTCCAGGTCGCACGCGCCTGCGTCCAGCTGGAGAGCCACGGCCTGGAACCACGGCACCTGCGGCCGTTCCAGGCCGCCGCCGAACGCGAGTTCGGGCTGGTGGAGCGCGCGGTGGCCACCCTGACCTCCCGCAAGGATGCCGCTTCCCAGGCCCGTGCCGCCGAGGCTGCCCGGGAGATCAGCGAGCTGTGCCTGACGCTGCACCGCGCCCTGGTCCAAGACCGCATCTCGAGGATGGACATCTGATGATTGAGGTCGAAATTGTAGGCGTGCGGATTGAGCTTCCGTCCAACCAGCCGCTCGTCCTGCTCAAGGAGATCCACGGGGAGCGGCACGTGCCGATCTGGATCGGCACCCCCGAGGCCAGTGCCATCGCCCTGGCCCAGCAGGGGGTCGTGCCGCCGCGCCCCATGACCCACGACCTGCTGATCGACGTCGTCGAAACCCTCGGCCACACGATCGTCAGCGTCAACATCGTGGCCGTGGAGGACAACATCTTCTACGGGCAGCTCCAGTTCGAGAACGGGACCACGGTCAGTTCCCGGGCCTCCGATGCCCTCGCGCTGGGCCTGCGCGCGAAGTGCCGGATCTGGTGCGCCGACGCCGTGATGGAAGAGGCCGGCGTCCGTATCACCGAACACGATGAGGGCGAAGACACCCACCCGGGTCCCGCCGTCGACGAAGAGGGGGAACTGCGCCGTTTCCGGGAGTTCCTCGACGACGTGGAACCTGAGGATTTCGCGGGCTGACATCACGTTAAGGTTAAAGTCGAGGATGAAAGTTTCGACACGCCCCGGCAATACCCCGAACGTCTTTGACCTTGGGCCCTGGCAGGCCTAACGTCAGAAGTACGAAGTTCCCATTGCACGCAACAGCCGCTCAGGTCACACTGGAAGGTGCAGCCCCGGCGGAATGACACGGATGAATTTTATCCACCCGTGGTTTCTTTTAGCTAGGGATAACTGGTTGTTACTGCAAATTTCCGCAGGGGAGCCAAGACAAGGAGGATCCACGTGAGTCCGAAAGGCGAAGCAGGCGAGCTCAACCAGCCTTCGACGGCTGGTGTAGCCGTGCCCGCCAGCGGTGCCCAGGGCCTGCTGTTCACCGAGGATCTTCCTGTTCTGGACGAGGACGCGGGCTACCGCGGCCCGACGGCCTGCAAGGCTGCAGGCATCACCTACCGCCAGCTGGACTACTGGGCGCGCACCGGGCTGGTGGAGCCCGCCGTCCGGGGAGCCGCAGGTTCAGGTTCCCAGCGTCTCTACGGCTTCCGCGACATCCTGGTCCTCAAGGTCGTCAAGCGCCTCCTTGATACCGGTGTTTCCCTGCAGCAGATCCGAACCGCCGTCGAGCACCTCCGGGAGCGCGGGGTCGAGGATCTCGCCCAGATCACCCTGATGAGTGACGGCGCCAGCGTGTACGAGTGCACCTCGGCGGACGAAGTCATCGACCTCGTCCAGGGCGGACAGGGCGTCTTCGGCATCGCCGTCGGCCGTGTCTGGCGGGAAGTGGAAGGCAGCCTCGCAGCGCTTCCCAGCGAACACGCCAGCGTCCCGTCGTTCCCGGACGACGAACTCAGCAAGCGCCGGGCCACCCGCAAGATCGGCTAGGCTCCAGCCGCACCAATACCCCAAGAAGCAACGCGGGGTCACCCAGCGCCCATCACGGCATGATGGACGGGCGCGGAGTGACCCCGCGTTGCTTCATTTTTCGGGGGCGTGGCGGCGGGGCGCGGCCAGGGGTCAGCGGTGGATGCGGTCCCGGACCCGGGCGGCTGATGGCCGTCCGTTCGTGGCCAGCACGTTGGCCAGCAGGGCATCGAACAGGGCGGCAGCGTTCTTCGCCGAATCGCCTGGCCAGTGGTGGACGGAGTGGGCGGCGCCCTGGATTTGCTGCCAGTTGGCCTGCTCGGGGATGTGCGGAGACAGCAGCAGCTCGCCGAACATGGACGCCATTTCGGAGAGCCGGAAGGTGTGCTCGGCGGATCCGGTGCGCACCCGGTTCGCGACAATGCCGGCCGGGGAGAGGTTTGGGGCGAATTCCCGCCGGAACAGCTTCATGGCCCGCATGGTGCGTTCCGTGCCCGCAACCGAGAAGAGGGCCGGTTCGGCCACGAGGGTGACCTTATTGCTGGCAGACCAGGCCATCCTGGTGAGCCCGTTCAGGGAGGGCGGGCAATCCACGAGGACCAGCTGGTACTTTTCCGCCCCGGCCAGCACTGAAGAGAGCCTGCGCAGGTCGCGGCGGCCCAGGTCAGGGCGGTCGTAAATGCCGGTATAGGCGGAGCCGACGGCCACATCGAGAATGGCGGGAGCCCGGCCCGCGGGAGCCCGGCCGTTGGCGGCAGCGCGTTCCACCCAGCCGCTGGGGACCACGTTGTCGGCCAGGCGGGCCCGCCGCGGAGCCTTGAGCATCCGGCCGATGTCCTGGTGGTCTCCCGGCCGTACCCCGAGGGCCGTACTCGCATCCGCGTGCGGATCAAGGTCGACGACGAGGGTGGGGATGCCGGCGGCCAATGCCGCGGACGCCAATCCGGTGGTCACCGATGTCTTGCCGACACCGCCTTTGAGGCTGCTGATGCTGACTACGTGCACTTGAAAAACCATTACCTAACGCCGGTTGCCGGGACGGGGTCCTGCCGGCCCCTGCGTTCTCCGGAGCCGGGGCGTGCATGCGCCACCCACCTCCTCATCCTATGGTGCAGCCCCGCCTAAACCTGCCTCATCGGGTGCCGGGGCGGCAGATCATGGATAAGCTTCCATCGGGCCGGGATCCCACCTTTCCTGGTGTACCTGCCTAATCCGATTTACGTGACGCGCGTCGCTGTGACGGATGACACAATAATTTGTGTTTGCCCGTGCAGGTCTTAGACACTGTGACCAATTACCGATACACCCGCGATGATGCAGGAGAAGTATGTTTTCTAAGATTCTGGTGGCCAATCGCGGCGAAATCGCGATCCGTGCCTTCCGCGCCGGCTACGAACTCGGTGCCAAGACTGTAGCCGTCTTCCCGAACGAGGACCGCAACTCCATCCACCGCCAGAAGGCCGACGAGGCCTATCTGATCGGTGAAGAGGGCCACCCCGTCCGGGCCTACCTCGACGTCGACGAAGTGGTGCGCGTGGCCAAGGAATCCGGGGCCGACGCCATCTACCCCGGCTACGGCTTCCTTTCCGAAAACCCGCGCCTGGCCCGCGCCGCGGCCGCGGCCGGCATCACCTTCGTGGGGCCGCCCGCCGAAGTCCTGGAACTGGCCGGCAACAAGGTCGCCGCCCTCGAGGCTGCCCGCAAAGCCGGCGTCCCGGTGCTGAACTCCAGCCAGCCCTCCAAGGACCTGGACGAACTCATCGCAGCCGCCGACGTGATCGGCTTCCCCATCTTCGCCAAGGCCGTCGCCGGCGGCGGAGGGCGCGGCATGCGCCGCGTCGAAACCCGCGACGCCCTTCCCGAAGCACTGCAGGCAGCCATGCGCGAAGCCGACGCGGCGTTCGGCGACCCGACCATGTTCCTGGAGCAGGCCGTGCTGCGCCCCCGCCACATCGAGGTCCAGATCCTGGCCGATGCGGAGGGCAACGTTATGCACCTCTTCGAGCGCGACTGCTCGATCCAGCGCCGCCACCAGAAGGTCATCGAGATCGCCCCGGCGCCGAACCTCGACGAAGGCATCCGGCAGGCGCTCTACCGCGACGCCGTGAAGTTCGCCAAGGCGCTGAACTACGTCAACGCCGGCACCGTGGAATTCCTCGTCGACACCGTGGGGGAGCGGGCAGGCCAGCACGTCTTCATCGAAATGAACCCGCGGATCCAGGTCGAGCACACCGTCACCGAGGAAGTCACCGACGTCGACCTCGTCCAGGCGCAGCTGCGCATCGCGGCCGGCGAGACCCTCGCGGACCTGGGCCTCTCCCAGGAGACGGTCCAGCTCAAGGGTGCCGCCCTGCAGTGCCGCATCACCACGGAGGACCCGGCCAACGGTTTCCGGCCCGACGTCGGCAAGATCACCGGCTACCGTTCGGCCGGCGGCGCCGGCGTCCGGCTCGACGGCGGCACGGTCTACTCCGGCGCCGAGATCAGCCCGCACTTCGACTCGATGCTGGTCAAACTGACCTGCCGCGGCCGCGAGTACCCGGCCGCTGTGGCGCGGGCCCGCCGGGCCCTCGCCGAGTTCCGCATCCGCGGCGTCTCCACCAACATCTCGTTCCTGCAGGCTGTCCTGGACGACGCCGACTTCATCGCCGGCAACGTGGCCACCTCCTTCATTGACGAACGCCCCGAACTGCTCAAGGCCCGGGTCTCCGCGGACCGCGGCACCAAGCTGCTGACCTGGCTTGCCGAAGTCACCGTGAACAAGCCCAACGGCGAGCTCACGGTCCACAGCGATCCCGCCGCCAAGCTCCCGGCCCTGGACGATGCCACTGCCAAACAGGGCTCGCGCCAGCGGCTGCTGGAGCTGGGCCCGGAAGGCTTCGCGAAGGCACTGCGTGCCCAGAACGCCGTCGGGGTCACGGACACCACCTTCCGCGACGCCCACCAGTCCCTGCTCGCCACGCGGGTCCGCACCCGCGACCTCGCGGCAGCGGGCCCGGCCGTCTCCAAGCTCCTGCCGGAGCTGCTCTCCGTCGAGGCCTGGGGCGGCGCGACCTATGACGTCGCCCTGCGCTTCCTCGGCGAGGATCCCTGGGACCGGCTCGCGGTGCTGCGCAAGGCGCTGCCGAACGTCTGCCTGCAGATGCTCCTCCGCGGCCGCAACACGGTCGGCTACACCCCGTACCCGGAAGAGGTCACGGTGGCCTTCGTCAACGAGGCCGCCGCCACCGGCATCGACATCTTCCGCATCTTCGATG
Source organism: Arthrobacter sp. (assembly GCA_035467435.1). Classification (GTDB taxonomy): domain Bacteria; phylum Actinomycetota; class Actinomycetes; order Actinomycetales; family Micrococcaceae; genus Arthrobacter. The sequence goes on from DATITT010000228.1 coordinate 5,168, forward strand.
CGCTTAACGACGTCAACCAGATGGCCCCGGCCATCCGCGCCGTCCGCGAGACCGGCACGGCCGTCGCGGAGGTCGCCCTGTGCTACACCGCCGACATGCTGGACCCGGACGAGACGCTCTACACCCTGGACTACTACCTGGAACTGGCCCAGAAGATCGTCGACGCCGGTGCGCACATCCTGGCTATCAAGGACATGGCGGGGCTCCTGCGCCCGGCTGCCGCTGCCCGCCTCGTGACGGCCCTGCGCGAACGCTTTGACCTCCCGGTCCACCTGCACACGCACGATACTGCCGGCGGCCAGCTGGCAACGCTGCTGGCAGCCGTCGACGCCGGAGTGGACGCCGTGGACGTCGCCTCCGCCTCGCTCGCCGGCACCACCAGCCAGCCCTCGGCCTCCGCGCTGGTGGCAGCCCTGGCCCACACGCCCCGCGACACCGGGCTGAGCCTGGCGAGCGTCTGCGCCCTGGAGCCGTACTGGGAGGCCGTCCGCCGGGTCTACGCACCGTTCGAATCCGGCCTTCCGGGTCCCACCGGCCGCGTCTACCAGCACGAAATCCCCGGCGGCCAGCTCTCCAACCTGCGCCAGCAGGCGATCGCGCTGGGTCTCGGGGAGCGGTTCGAGGCCATCGAGGACATGTACACCGCGGCCGACCGGATCCTCGGCCGGCTCGTGAAGGTCACCCCGTCCTCCAAGGTCGTCGGCGACCTGGCCCTGCACCTCGTAGGACTCAACGCCGACCCGGCGGACTTCAACGAGAACCCGCAGAAATACGACATCCCGGATTCCGTGATCGGTTTCCTCTCCGGTGAACTGGGCGATCCTCCCGGAGGCTGGCCGGAGCCGTTCCGCACCAAGGCGCTGCAGGGCCGCACCGTCAAGGTCCGCGACGTCGAGCTCAGCGCCGAGGACAGCGCCGCCCTGACGTCCGATTCCAGGACCGTGCAGCAGACCCTCAACCGGCTGCTCTTCGCCGGTCCCACCAAGGACTACCAGAAGAGTGTGGAGTCTTACGGCAACCTCTCGGTGCTGGACACCCGCGACTACCTCTTCGGGCTGCAGCGCGGCGCCGAGCACGAGATCGAGCTGGAGAAGGGCGTCCGCCTGATCGCCTCGCTCGAAGCGGTCTCCGAACCGGATGAGAAGGGCATGCGCACCGTGATGTGCACGCTTAACGGGCAGTCCCGCCCGGTCGTGGTGCGTGACCGTTCCGTGGTCAGCAACGTCAAGGCCGCCGAACGCGCCGACACCTCCCAGCCCGGCCAGGTGGCCGCCCCGTTCGCCGGTGCCGTCACCCTGACCGTCAAGGCCGGCGAGGCGGTCAAGGCCGGCGACACCGTCGCCACGATCGAGGCCATGAAGATGGAAGCGTCCATTACGACGCCGGTCGACGGCACCGTCGCACGGCTCGCCGTCGGTGCGATTGAACAGGTCCAGGGCGGAGACCTGCTGCTGGTCGTCGAATAGCCGCGCACCACGGCACGACACCGCCGCGAGACAACAAAGCCGCGCGACAACAAAGGAGGGTCCTTCCGGCCGAGAGGCTGGAAGGACCCTCCTTCTTGGGTGGTGCTGCTGGTTAGACCTGGGTGGGTCGCGGGGTGCCGTACATTTCCTCGATGACGTTCTCGAAGTCCTTCATCACCTGGGCGCGCTTGACCTTCATCGACGGTGTGAGGTGCCCGGAGGCCTCCGTGAAGTCCGCCGGCACGATCCGGAAGGACTTGATGGCTTCGGCCTGGGACACCGACTGGTTGGCGCCGTTGATGAGCTCCTGCACCGCGGCCTTGACCACCGGGTTGTCGGCGGCCTCGGCGAGGGTCGTTGAGGCCGGCAGCCCGTGCCGGTGCAGCCAGCCGGGCAGGGCCTCCTCGTCGAGGGTGACCAGCGCGCCGATGAAGGGACGGTTGTCACCGACCACCAGCACCTGGGAGACCAGCGCGTCGGCCCGGATCTGG
>DATITT010000229.1:0-14229 GCA_035467435.1 Arthrobacter sp.
CACGGCGCATCCGCGCCGTGTCCGCCATGGGATCGGGGACTCGCGCGGTACGTTCGGCTAAAGTAGCCGTGATGACTACAGACAATGCGACAAGCCAGGACTCACACAACGATTCGGCCCTGCGCCGGTTTATTGCGGTGATTCCGGCAGGCGGTGTGGGGACCCGACTCTGGCCCCTGTCGCGGGCAGCAGCCCCCAAGTTCCTTCACGACCTCACAGGTTCGGGCAGTACCCTGCTGAGATCCACGTACGACCGGCTTGAGCCGCTCGCCGGCAAGCACATGCTTGTGGTGACCGGTGTGGCCCACCGTGACGCGGTCTGCCGCCAGCTGCCGGAGATTGAGGACGCGGACCTGGTGCTGGAAAGCGAGCCCAAGGACTCCGGCGCCGCCATCGGGCTGGCCGCCGCCATCCTGCACGAGCGCGATCCGGACACCATCATGGGCTCTTTCGCCGCGGACCAGGTGATCAGCCCGGACGAGCTGTTCCATGACGCCGTCAGGGAGGCCATCCACGCGGCCGCGGCCGGAAAGATCGTCACGATCGGCATCAAGCCGACGCACCCCTCCACCGGCTTCGGGTATATCCGGGCCGGGAAGAACCTTGGCGTGGCCGGGGCCGGCAGTGCGCAGGCCGTCGTCGAGTTTGTGGAGAAGCCCAGTGAAGAGGTCGCCCAGGAGTACCTCGACAGTGGCGAATATGTCTGGAATGCCGGGATGTTCGTCGCTCCCGTCTCGCTGATGCTCAAGCACCTCGAAGCCAACCAGCCCGAGCTGTATGCCGGGGTGCAGGAAATTGCCAAGGCCTGGGACACCCCGCAGCGCGACGAGGTCCAGGCCCGTATCTGGCCCACCCTGCCTAAGATCGCCATTGACTACGCCGTGGCCGAACCCGCCGCCGCCGCCGGCGACGTCGCCGTCGTTCCCGGTACGTTCCGGTGGGACGACGTCGGGGACTTCGCCTCGGTGGGCCGGCTCAACCGCGCCAAGGAAGTCACGGACGTCACCGTCATTGGTGAGGGCGCCCGCGTCTTCACGGAGGACGCGAGCGGCGTGGTGGTCTCCGACACCAAGCGGGTGATCGCGCTGATCGGGATCAAGGACGTCGTGGTGGTGGATACCCCGGACGCATTGCTCGTGATGCACAAGGAGCACTCGCAGCGCGTGAAGCAGGCTGTGGACGCCCTCAAAGCCAGCGGCGACACCGACGTCCTCTAAGCCCGCGGCGTTCTTCGGGGCCTTCCGCCCCTTGCCGGGGCGGCCCGAAGTGTTTGCCGATCCGTAACGCGCCGTACGCGATGCCGCTATTTTTTCTGCGCTCGCTAGAGTTATTCCGTGCGTAACTACTCTACTGAAGCTGAGCCCACCACATTGGTGGGGCCGTGGCTCGAGCCCCTGATGCCGGAACTGATTGCGTTCCGCCGGGACCTGCACGCGCACCCGGAACTGTCCTTCAAGGAGTTCCGCACCACCGACAAGCTCGCAAAGCGCCTCGAGGAAGCCGGGCTCAAACCCCGACGCCTCGAAGGGACCGGACTGACGGTGGACATCGGGGACGGTCCGATCGCCACCGCCCTGCGCGGTGACATCGACGCCCTCCCGATCATCGAGGAGACGGGCCTTCCGTTCGCCTCGAAGCACCATGGCGTCACTCACGCCTGCGGCCACGACCTCCACACCGCCACCATGCTCGGCGTGGCCCTGGTCCTGCAGCATATGCACGAGAAATCGCCGCTGCGGGGTTCCGTCCGGATCATCTTCCAGCCCGCCGAGGAAACCATGCCCGGCGGCGCCCAGAGCTGCATCGAGCAGGGCGTCCGCGACGGCGTCCCGCGGATCCTGGCCCTGCACTGTGATCCGCGGATCGAGGTGGGCAGGATCGGCACCCGGATCGGCGCCATCACCTCCGCCTCGGACACGATCAAAATCGAACTGACCGGCCGCGGCGGGCACACCTCACGCCCGCACCTGACCGAAGAGCTCGTCTTCGCCCTCGCGCAGATCGCGGTCAACGTTCCGGCCGTGCTGTCCCGCCGCGTTGATGTCCGCAGCGGCGTGTCCGTCGTCTGGGGCCACATCTCCGCCGGATCCGCGCCCAACGCGATCCCGGCCAGCGGCTACATGGCGGGTACCCTGCGCTGCCTGGACCGCGATGCCTGGCACAGCGCCGGTGAGATCCTCGACGAGGTCATCCAGCAGATCGCCGCACCGTACGGCGTCGACGTCCACCTGGAGCACACCCGCGGTGTGCCTCCCGTGGTGAACTCCGAACACGAAACCGCCCTGATCGAAGCCGCGGCCCGCGCCGAGATCGGCGAGGGTGCCGTCGTCCTGACCCCGCAGTCCATGGGCGGCGAGGATTTCGCCTGGTTCCTCGCGGACCTTCCCGGCGCCATGATGCGGCTGGGCACCAAGACCCCCGGCGGCGAGGAATACGACCTGCACCGCGGCGACTACATCCTGGACGAGCGCGCCCTGGGCCTGGGCATCCAGGTCCTCACCGCTGCCGCACTGCGCACCCTCCGCGACCTCTAACCGTTCGCCGGCCTCCGGCCCCACCGAATTTCCCCACCTTTGCCGGGACGACGCAGGAACGCGCCGGGCGTGCGGGCCGGCACGCCGTCGGCGCCCGGCGAACATGGGGAAATTCGGCGGGTGGGCCTGGTTGCAGAATGCCCAAGAAGGTTGTGCACAATTGATTTGTGCACAATTGAATTGTGGCGTACGGTGGATCCATGACCACGCCAGAGGGAACCCGCGCTGACGGCTCAGAAGCGCTCCGCCTGAACCGGCAGCTGTGCTTCGCCATGTACTCGGCCTCCCGGGCCGCCACGGCGGCATACCGGCCGATGCTCGACGAGCTCGGCCTGACCTACCCGCAGTACCTCGTCATGCTGGTGCTCTGGGAGGACGAACCGCGCAGCGTCCGCGAACTGGGGGATGAGCTGGGCCTCGACTCGGGCACACTCTCCCCGCTGCTGAAGCGGCTCGAGTCGCTGGGCCTCGTGGAACGGCGCCGGTCCGCCGAGGATGAGCGCCGGGTTGAGGTCTTCCTGACCGGCGCCGGGACCGCGCTCAGTGCCCGGGCCGCCGGCATTCCGCAGCGTCTCGCCGTCGCCGCCGGACTCCCGCCCGCTGAACTCGACCAGCTTCGCGAGACCCTGACCCGGCTCGCCGCCGCACTGCACGGCTCCCACTGACTTCCACTGAAACGCAACAGATTGGATCTCCCATGAAGACTCTCTACACGGCCGAGGCCCTGGCTTCGGGCGAAGGCCGCGACGGCAGCGCTGTCACCAAGGACGGCAAGCTCACCGTGGCCCTGGCCAGCCCGGTGGAACTCGGCGGCAGCGGCGAAGGCACCAACCCTGAGCAGCTCTTCGCCGCCGGCTACGCGGCCTGCTTCCATTCCGCCCTGCGCCTCGTCGGCCGCCAGCAGAAAGCCGACCTGACGGATTCCGCCGTCGCGGCCCGGATCCACCTTGGCGCCCTCGGCGACGGTTCCGGCTACGGCATCGCCGCGGAACTCGAGATCGCCCTGCCCGCCGTGGACCGGAAGACGGCCGAGGCCCTCGTGGCCAGGGCACATGAAGTCTGCCCCTATTCCAATGCCACCCGTGGCAACATCACTGTCGACATCACCATCCTGGAGGTCGCCGCATGAGCACCCGCACCGACACGACCACCCTGCCCACGACCGCCCGGGAGATCCAGCTGGCGTCCCGCCCGCACGGCCGCCCCGTGCCGGAGAACTTCCGCCTGGCCGGGACGGCGCTGCCTGAACTCCAGGACGGCCAGGTCCTGGTCCGCAACCTCTTTATGTCCGTGGACCCCTACATGCGCGGCCGGATGAACGACGTCAAGTCGTACTCGGCGCCGTTCGCCCTGGATGCCGCGCTCGACGGCGGCGCTGTCGGCGAGGTCATCGCGTCCCGCGCCGCTGACCGCCAGGTCGGAGACGTCGTCGTCCATTCACTGGGCTGGCGCGACTATGCCGTGCTCGATGCCGGCGCCACCACCCCGGCCCGCACCGATCTGGCTCCCGCCCCGGCCTTCCTCGGCGCGCTGGGCATGACGGGCCTGACGGCCTACGCGGGACTGCTCAAGGTGGCCGACTTCAAGGCCGGAGAGGTTGTCTTCGTCTCAGGCGCCGCAGGTGCCGTCGGCTCCCTGGTGGGGCAGATCGCGAAGGCCCTGGGTGCGTCCCGCGTCATCGGCAGCGCGGGCTCCCCGGAGAAGGTGGCGCGGCTGCTGGAGCTCGGCTTCGACGCGGCGTTCAACTACCACGACGGCCCGGTCGCCGGGCAGCTCGCCGCCGCCGCCGGCGACCGCGGGATCGACGTGTACTTCGACAACGTCGGCGGGGAGCACCTCGAAGCGGCGCTGTCGGCGCTCACCGTCGGTGGCCGGGTGGCCATGTGCGGGGCGATCTCGCAGTACAACTCGACCGAGCCGACGCCGGCCCCGCGGAACCTGATGCAGGCCATCGGCAAACAGCTGACCCTCAAGGGCTTCCTGGTCAGCGGCTACTGGCAGTACATGCCCGAGTTCGTCGGGACCATGTCCGGCTGGCTCGCGGACGGCACCGTGCGCTACGACGAGACCATCGTGGACGGACTGGAGAACGCCCCGCAGGCCTTTGTGGACCTGCTGGACGGCGCCAACACCGGCAAGATGCTCGTCCGGCTCTAAGCCCGACCGCTCGTCCCACCCGCACGCAGGACGCCCCGCACCGGAATGCCCGGTGCGGGGCGTCCTGCCTGTACCGCTTGGTAACAAGTTCTCAACAATCTATGGAATCGCTGTGAACTGTGCTACTTGGACGTGTCGCAGGACACTAAAGTGGCTTCCATCAGTGCGCCTCGGCGCAGTGCTGCGAAATCCATCAGTGAAAACAGCGTTTCAGCGGCAACCCCGCCAACAGACACTCATTGAGCTCCGTCGTAGCGCCTATCTCTTTCTTCCTGGAGGAAAATTGAAGAACTCTCTGCGTGCACCCTTCAAGCGCGGTTCAATGGCCGGAGTCGCCACCGCCGGTGCGGCTGCACTCCTGCTGACCGGTTGCGGGGCCGCCCCGACCGCCAGCAGCACCGCCAGCGCGACGGCCAGCGACTACACCGGCTGCATCGTGTCCGACTCGGGTGGATTCGACGACCAGTCATTCAACCAGTCCTCCTACGAGGGGCTGAAGAAGGCTGAGCAGGATCTGGGCATCAAGGTCAACCAGGCCGAGTCCAAGACCAACAACGACTTCGAGCCCAACCTGCGCGCCATGGTCACGGCCGGCTGCGACCTGACCGTCACGGTCGGCTTCCTCCTCGGCGACGCCACCAAGGCCCAGGCTGAGGCCAACCCGGACAGCCACTTCGCCATCATCGACTTCGGCTACGAGACCCCGATCAGCAACGTCAAGCCGATCATCTACGACACGGCCCAGGCTGCCTTCCTGGCCGGCTACCTCGCAGCCGGCACCACGAAGACCGGAACGGTCGCCACCTTCGGCGGCATCAAGATCCCCACGGTCACCATCTTCATGGACGGCTACGCCGACGGCGTCAAGTACTACAACGAGAAGAAGGGCACCGACGTCAAGGTCCTTGGCTGGGACAAGGCCAAACAGGACGGTTCCTTCACCGGTGACTTCGAAAAGCAGGACAAGGGCAAGCAGTTCACCCAGAACTTCCTGGACCAGGGCGCCGACATCGTGATGCCCGTCGCCGGTCCGGTCGGCAAGGGTGCGGGCGCGGCCCTGAAGGAAGCCAAGGCGGCAGGCAAGGACGTCAAGCTCATCTGGGTTGACTCCGACGGCTTCCTCACGGCACCGGACTACAAGGACATCATGCTCTCCTCCGTCATGAAGCAGATGGGCGAGGCCGTTGAGGCCGTTGTGAAGGAAGACAAGGACGGCAAGTTCAACAACACGCCGTACGTTGGCACCCTCGCGAACGACGGCGTGCAGCTGGCCCCGTTCCACGACCTGGACTCCGCAGTCCCGGCCGAGGTCAAGACCGAGCTGGACCAGATCAAGAAGGACATCGCCGCCGGCACGCTGAAGGTTGAATCCGCAGCCAGCCCGAAGGTCTAACTCCCTCCGCAAGCGCCACGGCCCGTCCGGTCATCCACCGCACGGGCTGTGGCGCTTTTCGTTGAGCGGACCGGCTCCGCCTCCGGCTGCAGGCACTAGGCTGATGCTGCAGCCCCATCATCCGTCCGGGCCACGGCTACCGGATACTTCGAGAATGGTCAGAGTTTTGAAACTTGAACTCAAGGGGATCACCAAACGCTTTGGCTCCCTGGTAGCCAACGATCACATCGATGTGGTTGTTGAACCCGGGCAGATTCACTGTCTGCTCGGCGAGAACGGCGCGGGCAAGTCCACGCTGATGAACGTCCTCTACGGACTGTACGAGCCCACCGAGGGCCAGATCCTCATCGACGACAAACCCGTCACCTTCCGCGGCCCCGGGGACGCCATGGCCGCAGGCATCGGCATGGTGCACCAGCACTTCATGCTGGTCCCGGTTTTTACGGTTGCCGAAAACGTCGCGCTCGGCGCGGAAGCCACCAAGGCCGGAGGATTCCTGAACCTGGACGATACCCGGCAGAAGATCCAGGACATCTCGGACCGGTACGGCTTCGACGTTGATCCCGACGCCATGGTCGAGGACCTCCCGGTCGGGGTGCAGCAGCGGGTGGAGATCATCAAGGCGCTGGTCCGCGACGCCAAAGTGCTCATCCTCGACGAGCCGACGGCCGTGCTGACCCCGCAGGACACCGACGAGCTGCTGGACATCATGCGCCAGCTCAGGAGCCACGGCACCTCGATCGTCTTCATCACGCACAAGCTCCGCGAGGTCAAGGCCGTCTCGGACACCATCACGGTGATCCGGCGCGGCAAAGTGGTCGGCACCGCCGATCCCGGCGCCTCGACAACCGAGCTGGCGTCCATGATGGTGGGCCGGGCCGTGAACCTGACTCTGGACAAGGCCCCGGCCCAGCCCCAGGAGACGACCTTCCAGGTCAAGGACCTCACCGTGATCGCGCCCAGCGGCCAGCACGCGGTGGACGGCATCAGCTTCGACATCGCCCGCGGCGAGATCCTCGCCATCGCCGGTGTCCAGGGCAACGGACAGACGGAACTGACCGAAGCCATCCTGGGACTCCAGGACCGCGTCCACGGCTCCATCCTGCTCGACGGCGAAGAACTCGTCGGCCGCAGCGTCAAGGACGTCCTGAACTCCGGCGTTGGCTTCGTGCCGGAAGACCGCTCGGTGGACGGCCTGATCGGTACGTTCTCGATCGCCGAAAACCTCATTCTGGACCGCTACGACCAGGCGCCGTTCGCCAAGGGCATCAGCATGAGCCCGGCCAGGGTCCTGGAGAACGCCCAGACCCGGATCGACGAGTTCGATGTGCGCACCCCGTCCGGTTCGCTCGCCGCCGGCACGCTGTCCGGCGGCAACCAGCAGAAGCTCGTCATGGCCCGGGAGCTCTCCCGTCCGCTGCGGCTCTTCATCGCCTCCCAGCCCACCCGCGGCGTGGACGTCGGATCCATCGAGTTCCTGCACAAGCGCATTGTGGCCGAGCGCGACCACGGTACCCCCGTGATGATCGTCTCCACCGAACTGGACGAGGTGATCGAGCTCGCCGACCGGATCGCGGTCCTCTACAAGGGCAGGCTGGTCGGGATCGTCCCCGCCGGCACCGGACGCGACGTCCTCGGCCTGATGATGGCAGGGCTGTCCCCGCAGGACGCCCACGCCGACACCGCGGGCAAACGCCCGGCACAGCTCCCCGCCGAAAACCCCGACGAAAACCCCGCCGAACCCCCCGCAACGAACCCGGCGCCCGCCGCCCACCCCGTGCAGGAGCCCCGCTCCGGCGCCGCAGGAGACGACCATGAGTGAAAACAACGAGCCGCGACGCCCGGCCGAACCGGATCCGGACCGGACTCCGGCACCGCAGCCCCCGGGACCGCAGCCCCCGGCACCCCAGCCCCCGGCAGCCGGGCCGGAGGCCCCCGTTGAGGACGCAGCCCTGGCCACCTCGCTGGACACCGCCGGCGGGGCGATGCGCCCCTCGGCCGTTCCCGTCTCGGCGCAAAGCGGAACCCTCCCCGGCGCCGAGGACCCGGACTCGGTGCTCCGCAAGATCTTCACCGGCAACGGCATCGTGACCATCCTGGCCGTCCTCCTCGCCCTGATCCTGGGCGGACTGCTCATTGCCAGCACGGACAAGGTGGTCGCCGAAACCTCAAGTTACTTCTTCGCCCGCCCGGCCGACTTCCTCGCCGCCGTCTGGTCAGCCGCCACGAGCTCCTACGTCGCGCTGTTCCAGGGCTCGGTCTACAACCCGCGCGGCAGCGGAGTGGGCGGCCAGTTCGCCCCGCTGATGGAAACCCTCACCATCGCCACCCCGCTGATCACCGCCGGACTCGGCGTCGCCCTGGCCTTCCGCGCCGGCCTGTTCAACATCGGTGCCCAGGGCCAGATCATCATGGCGGGGATCCTGGCTGCCTGGGTGGGCTTCGCGCTGGACCTGCCGGTGGGGCTTCACCTGCTGCTGGTCCTGCTCGCCGGCATCATCGGAGGTGCCGTCTGGGGCGGACTGGTGGGCGTGCTCAAGGCGAAAACCGGTGCCCACGAGGTCATCGTGACCATCATGTTCAACTACATCGCCCTGTACCTGGTGCGCTACCTCCTCGACACGCCGGCGTTCCAGCGGCCGGGGGAGACCACCCCGATTTCCCCGATCCTGGACGCGTCCGCCGTCTATCCGCAGATCTTCGGCAGCCAGTACCGGCTGCACATCGGCTTCCTGCTGGCCATCGCGGCAACGGTTTTCGTCTCGTGGCTGCTGAACCGCTCGACCATCGGCTTCGAGTTCCGCGCCGTGGGCGCCCACCCCAAGGCGGCCCTCACCGCCGGGATCAACGTTCCCCGCGCCACCATCCTGGTGATGACCATCGCCGGCGGCCTGGCCGGGCTCGCAGGCGTCGCGCAGGTGGCCGGCACCGAAAAGGTCCTGACCGACGGCGTCGCGGCAACCTACGGCTTTGACGCCATCACCGTCGCGCTGCTGGGACGTTCGACGCCGTGGGGCACCTTCGCCGCCGGCGTGCTGTTCGGCGCCTTCCGCGCCGGTGCGGTCCAGATGCAGATCCAGACCGGAACCCCGATCGACATCGTGCTGGTGGTCCAGTCGCTCATCGTCCTCTTCATCGCGGCACCGCCGCTGGTCCGGGCGATCTTCGGACTCAACCCGCGCAAGAAGAAAGCCGCGCCCGCCGGCAAATCCCAGAAGGCAGCAGCCACCGGAGGTGCAGCATGAGCACAACAGCAACCTCACCCGTCCCGGGAAAACCTTTCAAGCCCCAGCCGGGCACCCCGCACGCGGACAAGCACCGCCAGCACACGGTGTCAGCGAAACCCGTGACCTGGAAGCTGCCGGTCACGCTGCTGGCGCTGGCCGTCCTCGCGTTCATCTTCTTTGGCCTGATGGGCCCGCAGGCGACGGCCAGGTTCGGCATATCCTCCGGCGGTGACTTCTTCCAGCTCCCCGCGATCGAGGTGCCCGCGTTCCTGGCCGGGATGGTGCTCTCCGTGGTCCTGCTGGGCCTCGCCGGCTACGCCATGTTCCTGAAGACCAGGAACGTCCGGCCACCGCGCTGGCTGCCGGCCGTCTTCACGGTCCTCTTCGTGGTTGCCTTCCTGATCTGGGTGGTCGGCGGCGCACGGACCCCCAGCATTTCGCTGGCCGGACTCATCGCAGGGTCCGTGACCCTCGCCGTGCCGATCGTCTTCGGCTCCCTCTCCGGTGTCCTGTGCGAACGCGCCGGCGTCGTGAACATCGCCATCGAAGGCCAGCTCCTGGGCGGTGCCTTTACGGCCGCGATCGTCGCGAGCATGACCGACAACCCCTACCTGGGCCTGCTCGCGGCGGCCGTCGCAGGCGCCCTCGTCTCGATGGTGCTGGCGGTCTTCAGCATCAAGTACGTGGTCAACCAGATCATCGTCGGGGTGGTGCTCAACGTCCTGATCTCCGGCCTCACCGGCTTCCTCTTCAGCACCGTGATGCAGGCGAACAAGGAAATGTTCAACTCCCCGGGCCGGCTTCCCATCATCGACATCCCGGTCCTGTCCAGCATCCCGGTCCTCGGCCCCATCCTGTTCAAGCAGTCCGTGGTGGGCTACCTGATGTACGTGGCCGTGATTGTGCTGTGGATCGGGCTGTTCAAGACGAAGTGGGGCCTCCGGGTCCGCTCGGTGGGCGAACACCCGCAGGCCGCCGACACGCTCGGCATCAAGGTCAACGCGACCCGGTTCTGGAACGTCACCCTCGGCGGCGCCGTCGCCGGTATCGGCGGCTCGTTCTTCACCCTCGTGGCGATCGACAGCTTCACGAAGGAGATCTCGGGCGGCCGTGGCTTTATTGCCCTCGCTGCCATGATCCTGGGCCGCTGGAACCCGATCGGGGCGTTCTTTGCCGCGCTGCTGTTCGGTTTCGCCGACAACCTGCAGAGCATCGTGACCATCATTGGCACCCCGGTGCCGAGCCAGTTCATGGCCATGCTGCCGTACCTCGTGACCGTGTTCGCCGTCGCCGGACTGGTCGGCCGGTCCCGGCCTCCGGCCGCCAGCGGCATACCGTACGTGAAGGGTTGACCGTGAACAGCACCGAGATCGACTGGGCCGCACTGGAGGCCGCCGCTACCGCCGCCATGAAAAACGCCTACGCGCCGTATTCGAAGTTCGCGGTGGGGGCAGCAGCGCTCACCGCGGACGGCCGGATCGTGAGCGGCTGCAACGTCGAAAACGCCAGCTACGGGCTGACCCTGTGCGCCGAGTGCACGCTCGTCGGCAACCTGCACATGACCGGAGGCGGCCTGCTCCGCGCCTTCTACTGCGTCGATGCCGCCGGCAACGTCCTGATGCCCTGCGGACGCTGCCGGCAGCTGCTCTACGAATTCCGCGCTCCCGGCATGGAGCTCATGACCACACAGGGAATCAGGACCATGGACCAGGTCCTTCCCGATGCCTTTGGCCCCCAACACCTGGAGGAACCCCGGTGACACAAACCCCCAAGCTGACCGAAGCGTTCGACGCCGTCGACATCATCCGCATCAAGCGGGACAAGGGCGCGCTCAGCCCCGCCCAGATTGACTGGACCATCGACGCGTACACCCGCGGCGCGATCGCCGACGAGCAGATGGCCGCTCTGAACATGGCGATCCTGCTCAACGGCATGGACCGGGCCGAAATCTCGCGCTGGACGGCGGCCATGATCGCCTCCGGTGAGCGGATGGACTTCTCCAGCCTCCGCCGCCCCGACGGAAGCGTGAAACCCACGTCCGACAAACACTCCACCGGCGGAGTGGGGGACAAGATCACCCTGCCGCTGGCGCCGTTGGTGGCGGTCTTCGGCGTCGCCGTGCCGCAGCTCTCCGGCCGCGGCCTCGGCCACACCGGCGGCACCCTGGACAAGCTCGAAGCGATCCCGGGCTGGCGGGCCGCGCTGAGCAACGAGGAAATGCTGGCCCAGCTGCAGGACGTCGGCGCGGTCATCTGCGCCGCCGGCGCCGGACTGGCCCCGGCCGACAAGAAGCTCTACGCCCTGCGGGACGTCACCGGCACGGTCGAGGCCATCCCGCTGATCGCGTCCTCGATCATGAGCAAGAAGATCGCCGAAGGCACCGGTTCGCTGGTGCTGGACGTCAAGGTCGGCAGCGGCGCCTTTATGAAGGACGAGGCACGCGCCCGGGAACTCGCCGAGACCATGGTGGCCCTGGGCAAGGACGCCGGCGTCAACACGGTAGCCCTGCTGACCAACATGAACACCCCGCTGGGCCTCACCGCGGGCAACGCGATCGAGGTCGAGGAATCGGTGGAGGTGCTGGCCGGGGGAGGCCCGGAAGACGTCGTCGAACTCACCGTCCGGCTCGCGGAGGAAATGCTCGCCTGCGCGGGCGTCCACGACGCCGACCCCCGGGCCGCGCTCCGGGACGGCCGGGCCATGGACGTCTGGAACCGCATGATCGAGGCGCAGGGCGGGGACCCCCGCGCCAAGCTCCCCGTCGCACGGGAATCCGAGGTTCTTTACGCACCGGCAGACGGTGTGGTGGTGGAACTCGACGCGATGGCCGTCGGCGTCGCCGCCTGGCGCCTCGGCGCCGGGCGGGCCCGCAAGGAGGACCAGGTCCAGGCGGGCGCCGGGGTGCGGATGCACGCCAAGCCCGGCGCCCTGGTCAAGGCCGGCGAGCCGCTGATGACGCTCCTGACGGACACCCCCGAGAGGTTCGAACGGGCCAGGGAGGCGCTGGAGCACGCCGTGGTGATTGCCCCGGAAGGTTCCCGCCCGGCGCAGCAGCTCATCATCGACCGCATCGCCTAGCCCACCGTTGCCCTATCACTTGTGGTCCCCAACCCTCAGGGTTAGCCGCCACAAGGGATAGGGCAAACCGCGGGCGCGGCCCACAGTAGACTGGCTCGACAGCCGTCCTCCCGTTGTTTTTAGGAATCCGTGCAGGCAATCAACGACTTCATCCTGGCCGCAGCAGGGCAACCCTGGGTGCTCTTCGTCGTGTTCGCGTGCTGCGTGATTGACGGATTCTTCCCGCCCGTTCCGAGCGAGTCAGTGGTCGTCGGACTCGCCGCGGTGGCCGCCACCGCCGGCATCCCCAACCCGGCACTCCTGGCCGCAACCGCCGCCGCCGGGGCGTTCCTGGGCGACAACATCGCCTACCTGATCGGACGGAGCACCGGAACGCGGCGCTGGGCCTGGATGCGCGGCCACCGCATGCAGCGGGCCTTCCGCTGGGCCGGCACCGAGCTGCGCAAACGGCCTGCCTCCCTGATCCTGGTGGCGCGCTTCGTGCCGATCGGCCGCGTCGCGGTCAACCTGACCGCCGGCGCCACGCTCTTCCCGCGGTCACGCTTTGTTGCGCTGACGGCGCTCTCCGCGGTGCTGTGGGGCGCCTATTCCGTGGCGATCGGCCTCTTCTTTGGCCAATGGTTTGAGGACAACCACCTTCTGGGCGTCATCGTCGCCGTCATCTGCGCGATCGGCCTGGGCATCCTGGTGGACCTCGCCATCAGCAGGGTGCGCGGCAGGCTTCCCGAGGACGCCGAACACCCGGTCCCTCCCTCGGAGTCCGCCTGAAACCGGAGACTTCTGTGGCAGCAGATTCGTCCGGATGGCCGTAGCGCATCCTTGCCGGTCATGGGACACTGAAGAGCGCTTTTCGTCACTTTCCTAGGAGCACAGCCCGCGTGGAATTCATCAATGAGGCTATTCTCCATGCCGCGGGACAATGGTGGATTTACCCGATTCTCACGATCTTTTGTTTCATCGACGGTTTCGTTCCGATTCTGCCCAGTGAGACCCTGATCGTCGCCTTGGGTGCCCTGTCTGTCACGTCCGGCCAGCCGAACATGTGGTGGGTCATGGCTGCCGCCGCTGTCGGGGCGATTGCCGGTGACAACATGGCCTACCTGCTGGGCCGCCGCGTCGGCGTCGAGCGCTTCCGCTGGATGCGCAAACCCAAGGTCCGTCGCGCCCTGGACTGGGCGCGCTATGAACTCGACAAACGCGGCGCCATGCTGATCTTCACGGCCCGGTACATCCCGGTGGGACGCGTGGCCGTGAACTGGATCGCCGGCACCACCGCGTACCCGCGGCGCCGCTTCGTCATCCTCGACATTTTTGCCTCCATCACCTGGGTCGCGTACTCGGCCGGAGTGGGCATCATCGCCGGCAACTGGGTCCATGAACACCCGCTGCTCGGAGTCGGCATCGCCATCGCATTCGCCATCGTGCTCGGCATTGTGATCGACCACCTGCTGACCTGGGTGCACCGCTGGCGCGACACCCGCGGCGCCGCCGCGGCGGCCAGCCGGGCCGCCACCCTTGCCGCCGAAGCGAAGGCACCGCACGCCCGGACAGCGCACGCCAAGCCCGCTGCGTCCGCGCCCCGGCATGCCGCCGGCACCGCACCCGTAGCCGCACCGTTCACGGCGCCGGCCGACGTCGAGGCCTGATCCCGCCGTCCGGCGCGTCCGCCGGCTGACCGGCTGGTATTGCCGGGCCACCAACCCTAAGGTTGGAAGGTGACTGAGATAATTCTTGACGCTGCCCCTGACCTCGACTTCGACCTGAAGGGCCTCCCCAAGGTTTCCCTTCACGACCACCTGGACGGCGGACTCCGTCCGGCCACCATCATTGAACTTGCCGA
>DATITT010000230.1:0-2491 GCA_035467435.1 Arthrobacter sp.
GGCTAATTTCCGTTCCGAGGTGGCCGAGGCCGCCCTGGATCTGTTCACCGACAACGGCTACGACCCGACCAGCGTCGAGGACATTGCCCTGGCGGCCGGGATCTCCCGGAGCACGTTCTTCCGCCAGTTCCGCGCCAAGGAGGACGTGATCTTTGCAGACCACGAAGCCTTGCTCGATGAGCTGGGCAGCTATCTGGCCGCGAGTCATCCCGATCCGTGGGAAGCGGTGTGCCAGGCCGCGGCACTCGTCTTTCGGAAGTTCTCTGAACACCGGGAAACAGCTCAAAAACGCTATCACGTGGTGCAGGCGGTGCCCGCGCTCCGGGACCGGGAAACGATCATGGTGTCCCGCTACGAGCGCCTTTTCTCGGACTACCTGCGGCGGGCCCTCCCAGGCCTCGCGGCACTTGATGCGATCCGGTTCGCCGCGGCGGTCACGTCCACGCACAACTATGTGTTGCGCGAGATGATGCTGGATTCCCCCCGCGGATCCCTGCAGAACCTGGAACGCGAACTGCTGGCAGTACGCCGCATCTTCGGCGTCCTGTCCCCGGGTGACCCGTCCGCCGCTCCCGCCGGCGATGACCTCGTCGTTGCCGTTTTCCCCCGCTCCACACCCACCGCCGAGGTGGCGCGCCGCATCCAGGACACGCTCGACGGGCGCTCCGCCTAGCCCCACTCACTGGGGAGTTGTCCCCATGGCCCCCGTGCCGGGCCGTACTGTAGCGTGCCTCTCATTGGTTGAGCCTCCGACCAGTTCCGAACCGAAGGTCTCAGACATGCCAGATTCCGCAGTGATACCTGCGACAACGACCTACCGGATGACCAGCCTCGCCTGGGCCATGGCCGTGCAACGCGCCACCGAAACGTTGCGGGGCGAAGCCGGCGTGGACTCGTCCGGCGACAGTCCCGGTCCGGAGGCCGCCATCCTGGCGGGGCTGGACGAACCGACCCGGGCCGGCATTGCCAGCGAGCTGAACACCGCCGGGATCACGGACGCCGCAGGACATGTCCAGTCCCAGTGGCTGCGGGCATTGGGGCAGGCGGCAACCGCACCGATCCGGGTGAGCCTGGTGTCACGCTCGGGCGGCCTCTCGACGCATTGCCGGGTGGACCTCTTCGAAGGCCGCGGCATCGCCGTCGAATTTACGCGTCCGGTTGCCACCGGCGCAGACGGAAGGGACGCTGCGATCGCCGTCGCCGAGGTCGTCACCGTCACTCTGCTCTCGGAAGCGGCCCTGTGGCCGGTGATGGCCCGCTCGATGCCTCAGTTCCCCGAGTTGACCGCCGGGGCAGAGCGCCCGGACACCGGCGCGGGGAATTCCGGTCCGGTCCCCGGACGGGACGGCGGGAAGACCACGCTCTCGGCGGCCGAAACGGCGGCTTTGGCCCGCGGCGGGGACGCCGGGGTTCCCCCCGGCGTCGCGGCCGCCGTGGCCGCGGCGAAAGCGACGGTCTACCTGGAGGTGCAGTCCCGGGCCGCCGGCACCGGTTTGCCGTATCGCGCGGCCGGAGTCTGGGCGTTGTCCGACAGGTTGTATTCCGTCCGCACCACGGGGTCCGCCTCGGCGCGCCGCCTGGTCATGGTGGAAACGGCGAGCGGCGACATCGCCCGCCAGCTGGTGTGGCACGTGCTCGGCGCCCATGATGTCCTGGCCCGCCGCACCAGCGCGGAGGCTGCGTCATGAGTCTGCACGGAATGGACCTGGAACAGGGTGAGCGCCTCGCCAAGGAACTCACCCGTGCGAGCCAGCGCTTCGCGCAGCTGAGCGGGCAGTTGACGCCGATCATCACTGCCGGTCTCTGGCGGGGGCCCGACGGAGAGCAGTTCCGCGGCGATTGGACGTCCCACAGCAGGATGCTGCTGGCCGCCTCGCAGGCGTTGCGGGATGCTTCTGACGCCGTGCGGGAAAATGTCCGCCAGCAGCAGGACGCCAGTTCCGGGCGCACGGGCGCCGGCCAGCCCGGGGGAAGTCAGGGCGGCGGCGGCAACGTGACGGCGGCGCTGCTGGGCAGCTTCCTGGCGGGTGCCGGCGACGCTGCCGGCGACCTGTGGGACGGAACCGGTGAGATCATCGACACGGTGGGCGGCAAGGTCGGCGACGGCCTGAGCTGGCTGGGAGGCCGGGCCTCCGACTCCGTGACGAATCTGGGTGACGCGGGCGGCGACGTCCTTGGCGGGCTGGGCGACATGGGGAGCCTGGGCTGGGACTTCCTCAGCACCGGCGAGCCTCCTTCGGTCACCGAACTGATCGCGGGCGGAACGGGACTCCTGGCCGCCGGCGTGAACGCGAGCGTTGCCCTGTCCACCGCCGGGCGCATCCACCCGCACCTCCTCGACGACGGATCGCCGGTGGCTGGTGACCCGCAAACCGTGGGTGTGGGTTCGGACCCGGCGCAGAACGGCCACCGCAGCACCCCCGTACCCAGCAGCCTCGCGCAGATCATGGGAGGAGTCACGGCGGCTTACGACGACGGCGGCAAGGCCGGG
>DATITT010000231.1:0-4137 GCA_035467435.1 Arthrobacter sp.
GGGCGATGCCGGCGTCGAACTCCAGGTCCGTGTAGGCCGAATCGAGGTCCAGGGCGGCCACGGGCCGACCGGCGCGGAGGTCGAAGTCGCCGCCCACCGGTTCCGCGCCGCGCGGGATCTGCCGCTCGTCCGTCACGAGCCTGGTGCCGGCGTGGACGGTGACCGTCAGCTCCTCACTGGGCACCTCCCCCAGCCGGAGGTAGGGGTGGGCGCCGAGGACGAACGGTGCCGCCTGCCGGGAGTCGTTGACCAGCTGCTGCCGGACCACGAGGCCCAGGTCCTCGGCGAGTTCGTAGCGCACGCGGTGGCGCAGCAGGAAGGGATAGCCGTGCTGCGGGAACACTGCCGCTTCAAGGCTGACCGAGAATTCGGATTCATCGACGAGTTCATAGGCGGCGTTGCGCAGCAGCCCGTGGCTGGCGTTGTTGCGGGACACCTCCGTGATGTCCAGCTGCTGCTTCCTGCCGTTCAGGTACCAGACGCCGTCCTCCACGCGGTTCGCCCACGGGGCCAGTGTGATGCCGGCGGCGCCCGGTGAAATCTCCGCGTTCCCATAGCTTTCCGTCAGCTGCGTACCGCCGCGGCTGTACAGCCTCAGCCCGGCGGCCAGTTCGGTGACGACGGCCAGCGCGTCGCCGCGCCGCAGCTCATACTGCCGGCCCGAGGCATAGCGCCGGGTGGAAGCGTCCGGGCCGTCGCTGGGGCTGTCGGTGAGGCTGTCGGTGGCAGGGGAATCCGGGGAGGCGTGTGGCGGCAGGTTCATGGTCACCACCGTACCCAGCCGCCGGCCGCGGCGTATAGCGTGGAGCCATGACCCGCATTTCCAGGACGCCCCCCGCCGGCAGCGCGGCATGACGCTCCCCCTTGACGCCCGGCAACTGGCGGCCCGCTTCGCGTCCGTCTTCGGCACAGCGCCCGAGGGCGTGTGGCAGGCGCCCGGCCGCGTCAACCTGATCGGCGAGCACACCGACTACAACGAAGGCTTCGTGCTGCCGTTTGCGATCGACAGGACAGCCAGGGTGGCCGTCCGCCGGCGTCCGGACTCCGACATCCGGCTGCTGTCCACCTTCGGCAACCAGGGACTGACGACGGCGGATGCCGGGGCCCTGGACCGCGGCACGGCAAAGGGGTGGACCAAGTACCCGCTGGGTGTCGTGTGGGCGCTCCAGCAGCGCGGAATCCCGGTGCGCGGCCTGGACCTCCTGCTGGACTCCAATGTCCCCCGCGGCGCCGGACTGTCCTCGTCCCACGCGATCGAGTGCGCCGTCATCTCCGCGCTCAACGAGCTCACCGCGGCGGGCCTGGACGCCCGGGACATGGTCCTGGCCACCCAGCGCGCCGAAAACGACTTTGTCGGCGCGCCCACCGGCATTATGGACCAGTCCGCATCCCTGCGCGGCGCGGCCGGGCACGCCCTCTTCCTGGACTGCCGCGACCAGGGCGTCCGGCTGGTCCCTTTCGACGCCGAAGCCGCCGGGCTGGTGCTCCTCGTGATGGACACGAAGGTGTCGCATTCCCATGCCGGCGGCGGCTACGCCTCCCGGCGGGCCTCCTGCGAGCTGGGGGCGGAGGTGCTCGGGGTGAAGGCCCTGCGCGACGTCGGCCTGGACGACCTGGACGAAGCCAGCGGCCTGCTGGATCCGGAGACGTTCCGCCGCGTGCGGCATGTGGTCACCGAGAATGACCGGGTCCTGCAGGTGGTCGAGCTCCTCGGCAGCGCCGGGCCGGCGGCGATCGGACCGCTGCTGGATGCATCCCATGCCTCCATGCGGGATGACTTCGAGATCTCCTGCCCCGAACTGGACCTCGCCGTCGGGGCCGCCCGGGCCGCCGGCGCCGTCGGGGCCCGGATGACGGGGGGCGGCTTCGGCGGCTCGGCGATCGCGCTCACCCCGGTCGCGGCCGAGCAGCAGGTGCGTGCCGCCGTCGAACGTGCCTTCGCGGAGGCAGGGTACGTGGCACCTGAGATCTTCAGCGTCCGGCCCGCGGCAGGGGCGATGCGCCTGGCATAGGCGGAGCGTAGGCTGGGCGCATGCCAGACGCCGTCATCGTTTCCACAGCCCGGAGCCCGATCGGACGGGCCTTCAAAGGCTCGCTGAAGGACGAACGGCCCGACGATCTCGCCGCCGCCATGGTGGCCGCCGCGCTGGCCCGGATTCCGTCCTTCCACGCGGCGGACACCGCCGGCCGCGGCCTGGACGACCTCTACCTGGGCTGCGCCGAGCCCAGCGGCGAGGCCGGCTCCAACATGGCCAGGGTGGTCACCATCCTGGCCGGGCTGGACAACGTCCCCGGCGCCACCATCAACCGTTTCTGCGCCTCCAGCCTGCAGACCCTCAGGATGGCCTTCCACGCCATCAAGGCCGGCGAGGGACACGCGTTTGTCTCGGCAGGGGTGGAGGCCGTGTCCCGGTACCGCGACTGGGCCGGCGCCGGGGAGACGGACGCCGGCACCCACAACCCGCTCTTTGATTCAGCCCGTCAGCGCACTGCCGTCCGCGCCGCGTCCAATACCCCGTGGACGGACCCGCGGCTGGGCGGCCGGATGCCGGATATCTATATCGCCATGGGACAGACTGCGGAAAACATTGCGACCAGCTTCGGCATCAGCCGGGCAGAGCAGGACGCCTGGGCGGTGCTCAGCCAGAACCGCGCCGAAGCAGCCATCGCTTCCGGCTTCTATGCCCGCGAGATTACGCCCTACACCCGCAGGGACGGCACTGTGATCGACCGGGACGACTCCCCGCGGGCCGGAGTCACCCTCGAGTCGGTCAGCGCCCTGCAGCCGGTTTTCCGCGCCGGGGGCACCGTCACGGCCGGCAATGCCTGCCCGCTGAACGACGGCGCGGCCGCCGTCGTCGTGATGAGCGATACGCGGGCGCGCGAACTCGGACTGGAACCGCTGGCACGGATCGTCTCCACCGGCGTCAGCGCCCTCTCCCCCGAGCTCATGGGCATGGGTCCGGTCGAGGCGAGCCGGCGGGCGCTGGCCCTGGCCGGGCTGGGGATGGAGGACATGGACCTCGTGGAGCTCAACGAGGCCTTCGCGGTCCAGGTCGTGGCGAGCGCCCGGGAACTCGGCATCGACCATAACAAGCTCAACGTCCACGGCGGCGCCATCGCGCTGGGGCATCCCTTCGGGATGACCGGCGCCCGGATGACCACCACCCTGCTCAACGGCCTCCGGGAACGTGATGCGACGCTCGGCCTGGCGACGCTGTGTGTCGGCGGCGGCCAGGGTATGGCCGTGGTGCTGGAGCGGCTCAGCTAATACGAAAGTAAGGGTTCTCAGGCTGCGGTGGCCGGGGTAATGGTGACGTTGAAGCCGAGGCTGTTGAGCTTTTTGATGGCGTTGTTCTTGGCTTTGATCGGGTCCAGCCGGGTGAAGTGATCGGCGCCCGGGTCTGCGTAGCATTCGCCGTCGGCGAGTAGGTGCCAGGCGGCGGTGAGGATGGAGTGTTCGAGGGCGACGATGGCTTTCATCGGTCCGCGGCGGGCGGCGATGCGCCGGTATTTTGCGGCGAGGTAGGTGTCCTTGCTTCGGGATGCGGACAGCGCCGCGGTGCCGAGGGCGGCTTTGAGGTATTTGTTGCCGGGCAGGATGTGCGCGGATTTGATCCGGCCGGCTGATTCGTTGGAACCCGGACAGACGCCGGTCCAGGACGCGAGCCGGCCGGGGGTTTCGAAGCGTGACATGTCCGCCCCGGTTTCGGCGATGATCACGTCTGCGACTTTGACTGAGACTCCGGGGATGGTGGCCAGGAACTCCCTGGCCGCACGAAAGGGTGTCATCGCCTCCTCGATCCGAGCGGTGAGCGCGTCGATGATGCGGGACTGGGCATCGATCTGGTCCAGATGCAGCCGGGCCATGAACGCGTGGTGGGCCTTGAACCGGCCGGTGAGCGCGTCCACCAGTGCGGGGATTTTGGAGCGCAGGGTTCCCTTGGCGAGGCCGGCGAGGACTTCCGGGTTGCGTTCCCCCTCGATGAGGGCTTCGAGCATCGCCCGGGAAGACACTCCGGTCAGGTCCGAGACCACCGAGGAGAGTTTGATCCCGGAGCCTTCCAGGAACTTCTCCAGGCGCTGGATTTCCCGGGTCCGGTCACGGGTGGCGATCGCCCGGGCCCGGGTCAGGTC
>DATITT010000232.1:0-5798 GCA_035467435.1 Arthrobacter sp.
TCCGTGGTCAGTGCCGCGGCGGTCGCCGGGATGGGGCTGGGCATGCAGTATCTGGACAACTACCTTCCGGTGCTGTTCGCCATGACTTTCCTCCTGGACACCGCGCAGGCCGTGGCCGGGCCGACCTGGCAGGCACTGCTGCCCCGGATCGTGGGCGAAGAACGGACCCCGCGGGCGCTGGGCACCATGCAGGCAACCATCATGATCGCCGGAATGGTGGGACCGGCGGCCGGAGGACTGCTCAGCGGCGGGGGTGGATCCGGCCTGGTGTTTGCCGTGGCCAGCGGCTGCTATCTGGCGATGGGCGCGGGCGCCATGCTGATTCGGACCCGCCGCGGCACGGCCGCCGAGCGGGTCGGCAAGGAGAAGCCTGCCCTGCTGGACGGGCTGCGCCTGATCCGGCGCGACGGCCTGGTCTGGGCCCTGGTCCTGGGCGCGCTGTTCTTCATCACCGTCGGCGAGGCGACCAATGTCCTGGAGGTGTTCCTGGCCCGCGACGAGCTCGGCGCCACCGAGACGCAGTACGGACTGCTGGCCGCCTCATTCGGTCTCGGGATGGCTTCCGGGGCGGGGGTGGCCAGCCGGATCAGGACCCCGCCCGCCCGGCTGCGCGCGCTGCTGCTCTCGATGGCCCTGACCTCGGCCTTCCTGGGGATCATGTCCCTGGTGCCGAACATGGAACTGTTGTTCGTGGCGTACACCGCCATGGGGGTCACCTGCGGGGTGCTGAACGCGTGCTTCGGGGCGATTGCGATCATGCGGATCCCCGAAAGCGGCCGTGGCCAGGCCATGGCGATCATCGGCGGCATGACCCGGGCCGTCACCATCGGGGCGCTCGCGCTGGGCGGGCTGCTCGGTGCGCTGCTCCCCATCCGGGTGAGCTTCCTGGTCGCCGGGGTGGGCGGGGTGCTGGCAGCTCTGGCCGTCACGGCGTATGTCCTGCCGCGCTACGGCAGCGAGGGCGCGGCCAGCCCTGCGGTTCCCGCGGGCGGTACTGCGCCGGCGGCGGGGTCCGCAGCACCCGCCGCGTCAGGCGCGCCCGCCGCGCCCACCGCGCTGGGTGCAGCAGCTCCGTTGGGCGCAGCCGCGGCGTTGGGCGGAGCCGCACCGTTGGGCGGAGCCGTGGCGTCAGGCGGGCAGCAGGAAGCCGTCGCGGACCAGGTTCCCCACCTCCGTGAGGAGGCCGGCCCGGAAGGTCCCGGCGTCCCAGTCCTCGCCCCCGCCCAGCAGCGCCTCGAGGGCGCCGATGATCTGCCCGACGGACAGGTCGCCGTCGCACGCTGAGACAAAGCCGGCCAGCTCAGTGCTGAGCAGGTTGGTGCGGCGCAGGCCGGCACCCTGGCGCAGCAGGATGACGCCGGGGTGTTCGGCTCCGGGTCGCTGGTGCCGTTCCTCGGTGACGTCCTCGGCCACAAGCAGGTGCGACGCCGCCAGGTCGTGGGCGGCCAGCCAGTCGGCGCGTTCCACAGCAGCGCCGAGGTGCGGGCCGACGGGCTGCTCGATCGGATAGGTGATCTCCTCGAAGCGCCGCAGCACCGGGGTGGAGCCCCCGGCGGGCCGCCGCAGCCAGATCATCCCGAAGCCGATGGCCTCGACGTTGCGGGAGGCGAAGTCGTCCAGGTACGCGGCGTAGGAGTCCTGGTAGAGCCGCCGGTCGCGGGCCTCGGAGGCGTCCTGCAGCCAGGTTTCGGCGTACTGTTCCGGGCTGACCTGCTCGCGCTGGATGAACCAGGCGTCCGAGTCCGGGCCGGCCCAGCTCTGCGGCCGTTCGTCCCAGGCCGCGCCCGCCGGGATCTCCCAGTTGCCCAGGAGCTGGGCTGTTCCGCCGGGTGTGAGGACCGACGGGAGCCCCCGGACCAGCGAGGCAACGATGTCATCGCCCGGCAGGCCGCCGTCGCGGTAGGTGAACTGGTCCGTGGCGGCTTCCCCGAGGCTGCGCGGCGTGATCACGAATGGCGGGTTGGAGACCACCAGTTCGAACTCCCCGCCTGCCACCGGGTCGAGCAGGGAGCCCCGGCGCAGGCTCACCCGGGCTTGCAGATCGGAGGGGTCCAGGTGCAGCTGGCCGGCGTTGAGCAGCAGGTTGAAGCGGGTGAACGCGAGGGCGCGGTCGGAGATGTCGGTGGCTGTCACGTGCTCGGCATGGTGCAGCAGGTGGAACGTCTGGATGCCGCAGCCGGTGCCGATGTCCAGCGCCCGCGCCACGTGCCGGCGGGCGGTGACCTGCACCAGGGTGGTGGAGGCCTGCCCGATCCCGAGCACGTGATCATGGCGCAGGACCCCGGGACGCTGGTGGGCGGCGAGATCGCTGGCCACCCAAAGCTCCGCGCCGCCGCCGCTGGCGCCTTCCTCCTGGGTGTCTTCCCCCTGGGCGCCGTCCCCGGGGGTTCCGTCCCAGCCGTAGGGACGCAGGTCCACCTTGGCCTGGATCAGGCCCTCCGCGGACGGCTCCACGAGGCCCAGTTCCAGCAGGCCCGCCGTGCGGATGCCGGGCAGGGCGGCGTCGAGCGTGACGGCGGGCTGCGGTTCTGCCAGCAGCCAGAAACGGACGACGGCGGCGAGCGCCGCCGTCGTCGGCTCCCCGCGGCGGGCCGTCTCGGTCACGATCAGCGCCGGAACCAGCTGGTCCCGGCTCAGGGCGCTGTGCGCGGCCGCGCCGAGCAGTTCAGCGACGCCGTCCACGGTGTAGCCGATGCCGCGCAGGTCCGCGGCCAGGGCGTCCAGCAGGCCGGGAAGGTCACTGCGCGGTGCGTCGGGGGTGTTGCCGGCCGTGAAATGCGTTGAGGGAGTCACCGGACAAGTTTAGTCCCGGCCGCTAGAGGTGCTTCCCGGCGTAGATCCGGAGGGCGTCGCGGACGAAGGCTGCCCCGGCTTCGCCGCCGTAGTTCGCGGCGAAGCGCGGATCGGCAACGTACATCTCGCCGAGTCCGGTGACGTAGCCCTTCAGGCCGCCGTTGCCGCCAATGCCGCTGCCGGAGGCGGGCGTGCCGGGTATGCCGGTGAGCCATTCGACGTGCCGCCGGGCCAGCTCCTGCGCCTCGGCGCTGTCCGCCGCGACACCCGACTCCGCTGCGGCAATCCAGTCGCTGCCCAGCTGCCGGGAAGACTGCTTCCAGGCGTCCTTCCCGGCCGGGCCCATCCCCCGCCACCAGGAGTCGCTTTGCGCGTACGCGTCCTTGCCCCAGCGCTCCTCCACCTCAGCCTTGTACTGGGTATGGTCGAAGCCGTCGAACATTTTTTCCGCCATGATCTCTCCTCCTTCTTTCAATGCGTCAATCGTCTGCCGGACCGAGGCGACCTGCCGTGCCAGCCGGTCCTGTTCCTGCCGCAGCCAGTCAAGGTGCCGGCCCAGGGCCTTCACGGCATCAGGCTCATGGCCGAGGACCTCGGCGATCGCCGGGAGCCCGAGTCCGAGGTCCCGCAGGAGCAGGATGCGCTGCAGCCGCACGAGGGAAGCCTGGTTGTAGAACCGGTAACCGTTCTCGCCGGTCCGGCTGGGTTTCAGCAGCCCGACGTCGTCGTAATGGCGCAGCGTCCGGCTCGTGGTCCCGGCGATCCGGGCGATCTGTTGTACGGACCATTCCACGTGGCTGGCTCCTTCCGTTCCGAACCGGCCATTTCCGGGCCGGTAACCCGATGCTAGAGATTGACGCTACGTCAAGGTCAAGGCCTGTGCCCGGGCCTGGCGCTCAGCCGGACCCCGGAGGTTCAGCCTGCCGGCCGCAACGGCGTAAGTTGGAGGCATGCTCCCTATCCCCCGTTCCCGTCGCGCCCGGCCTGTCGGCCGCGCCGCACGGCCCTTCCGACGTGCCGCCCTCGGTGTTGCGGCGGGCGCCGCCGTCGTACTGGCTGCGGCGGCGTGCTCCCCGGCCGGTTCCATCGAGTCGGCCGATGTGCCGGAGTGGAAGGCGACGGCGCTTCCCTCCGCCGCCGGGATTGTGGTCGAAGATGCGGGAAAAATCCTCAACCGGGATCCGGTCGTCAAGACCGCACCCGGGATTGGCGCGGGAACCTACGTCCTGACGATCACCTGCGACGGCGGCGGCAAGGCCTTCTTCGATGTCTCCCTCGACGGCGCCAAGCTGGCCGAGGCCGGCGCGGCCTGCAACGGCAGCCGCGAGACGGCGCTCCTCAAACTCCCTTCCGCGGGCACGCTTCAGATCAGCGCCTCAAGCGTGGATGCCCCGCTCATTTACGCCTACCACTTGGTGCCTGCGGCGTAGCAGCCGGGTCCAGGCACGGGCAGTATCACCGTGGTTTGCGTTCAGCGCCCTGCGGCTGGCGCCCAGCGTCGCTGTTGCGCGGAACCGGCGCCGCCGCAGGCATCTGGATCAGCCACAACGAGGAAAGGCCGTAAACACCGGAGCGGCGCTTCTTTCGCCCGCCGTTAGGCTCTGGCGCCCGGGCAGGGGCGGGGTTAAAGTCGGGATATGCCCACTGTTCCGGCCTCGAGCGTGGCCCGGACTCGCACGGCACCCGCCGCGCGACGGTCCTTGACGCTGGCCATGGCTACGGCTATGGCTATGGCGCTGGCCAGTTGCGCTTACGAATACGACGACGGTTCTGCCAGCGGGTCGGAGTCCACATCCGCCCCGGCATTCTCCGATGCCCCACTGCCGCGGGATCCGTCGACGCGACAGCCTGTCTCCGGGGCCGAGCTGGAGGCGTGGCTGGCACAGGTACTTCCCGCCACCGAAGGCCAGGTGTTCCACACCGGCTACGGAACCCTTAAGGCAGCTGAGGAACGCGAGGAGACCACCGCCCAACTGCCCGGTGGCAGCTATGCGCTGACCCTCGCCTGCCGGAGCCCGCGGCGGGTCGAGTTCAGTATCGCCCACGGGAACAAGGAGCTGGTGGACCTGAACCTGCGTTGCAGAACCTCACGGGTGAACGTGGTGTATCTGCCCGCCAACGCCGTGCTCACCATCAAAGTGGAAGCCAACGCCAGAGCAAACTTCGCCTACCGGGTGACCCGCATCTGAGGTCCCCCGCCGGCCTGCGAGCCCAGACGGCTGGCCTCGGCCCGCAGCGTCGCTGCCGCAAGGCCTCAGGCCGCGCAGCCGTCCGGGCAACGAAGCGTCTCCGGGCTGGCGGCGCAGTCCGAGCAGTAGAGCGTGAGCGTACGGCAGGACGTGTTGGAGCAGTTCTCAAATTTGCTCGTCGGCGCCGCGCAGCGGACGCATTCGCCGATGGTCTTCGCGTCCTCGCTGAATTCGAGGTGCATGCGCTTGTCGAACACGTACAGGGAGCCCTCCCAGAGGCCCTGGTCCTTGAAGGTTTCGCCGTAGCGGACGATCCCGCCGTCGAGCTGGTAGACCTCCTTGAAGCCACGGTTCACCATGAGGCTGGACAGCACTTCGCAGCGGATGCCGCCGGTGCAGTACGTGACCACCGGCTTGTCCTTGAGCGCGTCGTATTTGCCGGAGTCAAGTTCCCTGATGAAGTCGTGGGTGGTGGCCACGTCCGGGACGATCGCGTCCTTGAATTTACCGATCTGGGCCTCGAAGCCGTTGCGGCCATCGAAGAAGACGACCTCCTCGCCGGACTCCTTCCGCGCCGCCACGAGCCGGTGCAGTTCCTCGGGCTGGAGGTGCGCGCCGCCGCCGACGACGCCGCTGGCATCCACCCTGAGCTCTCCGGGGGCACCGATGGACACGATCTCGTCGCGGACCTTGACGCTCTGCCGGGGGAAATCGGCGGCGCCGCCGTCGGACCACTTCACGTCGATACCGTGGAAGCCTTTGTATTCGCGGGTGGTCTTCACGTACTGCTTGACCGCGTTCAGCTCGCCGCCGACG
>DATITT010000233.1:0-4494 GCA_035467435.1 Arthrobacter sp.
TGCGCTACCTGGCCCCGCGGGGCTAGGGCCTCAGAGCTTCGCGATGATCTCCGCCAGCAGTTTGGAGATGCGCGGGCCCGCGGCGTGGCCGGCTTCGAGGACTTCCTCGTGGCTCAGCGGCACCGGACTGATGCCGGCGGCGAGGTTGGTCACCAGCGAAATGCCGAAGACTTCCATGCCCGCATGGCGGCCGGCGATGGCCTCCAGCGCGGTGGACATGCCCACCAGGTTGGCACCGATCCGCTTGGCGTACTGCACCTCGGCCGGGGTTTCGTAGTGCGGGCCGGTGAACTGGGCGTAGATGCCGTCGTCCAGGGTGGGATCGACCTCGCGGGCCAGGCCGCGGATCCGTGCGGAGTACAGGTCGGTGAGGTCCACGAAGGTGGCGCCTTCGAGCGGGGAGGTCGCGGTGAGGTTGATGTGGTCGCTGATCAGCACGGGCGTGCCGGGCGTCCAGTCCTCATTGAGGCCGCCGCAACCGTTGGTCAGGACGAGGGTCTTGCAGCCGGCGGCTGCCGCGGCGCGGACCCCGTGGACGACGGCGCGGACGCCTTTGCCCTCGTAGTAGTGGGTGCGGGCGCCCAGGACCAGGGCGCGCTTGCCCTCTGTGGTCAGCACGGAGCGGATGGTGCCGACGTGGCCCACCACCGAGGGGGAGGAGAACCCGGGGACCTCGTCCGCGGAGAGGGTGGCGGTGGTCTCGCCGATCAGTTCGGCGGCGTCGGCCCAGCCCGAGCCGAGCACCAGGGCGACGTCGTGCGCGTCGATCCCCGTCTCTTCGGCGATGTAGTCGGCGGCGGCGCGGGCGGCGTCGAAGGGGTCCGTGTTCAGGAATTCTGTTGTACTCACCGGTACAAGCTATCCTGCCGGCGGCGTGCTGCCCAGCAGCCGGCCCAGTGTGATGCAGGCCCGGATTCTTGGTGGTGCCGGTCCGGATGGTGGACAATTGCTGATTGTGACTACGCATCCCGATTTCAGCTCACCCCGCATCGCAATCCTGGGCGGAGGCCCCGGCGGCTACGAAGCCGCCATGGTCGCCGCCTCCCTGGGCGCGACGGTCACCATCATCGAACGGGCGGGGCTTGGCGGCTCCGCGGTGCTGACCGACGTCGTGCCGTCCAAGACCCTGATCGCGACGGCGGACCTGATGACCCGCGTCGGCGAGGCCGGCGAGCTTGGCGTTAAGTTCGACCTGGACGGCGGCGACTGCACGCCGACGATGCGCGCGGACCTCAAGCACATCAACGACCGGCTGATGCGGCTGGCCCGGCAGCAGTCCTCGGACATCCAGAATGGCCTCGAGAACCAGGAGGTCCGGATCATGCTCGGCTCCGGCAAAATGCTGGACAACCACACCATTGAGGTTCTCACCGCCGACGGCACGGAAACCATCGAGGCGGACGCAATCCTGCTGGCCGTCGGCGCCCACCCGCGCGAGCTGCCCACCGCCCGCCCGGACGGCGTCCGGATCCTGAACTGGGCGCAGATCTACACCATGGACGAGCTCCCCGAGGACCTGATCGTGGTCGGCTCCGGCGTGACCGGTGCCGAGTTCGCCTCCGCCTACAACGGCCTCGGCTCCAGGGTGACCCTGATTTCCAGCCGCGACCGCGTGCTGCCCGGCTCGGACGCCGACGCCGCCGAGGTCCTCGAGGGCGTCTTCGAACGCCGCGGCGTCAAGGTGCTGTCCCGCGCCCGTGCCGAGACCGTGGAACGCACCGAGGACGGCGTCATCGTCACCCTCGGCGACGGCTCCAAGGTCACCGGCAGCCACTGCCTGGTCGCCGTCGGATCCATCCCGAACACCGCCGGCATCGGCCTCGAGGAAGCCGGCGTGGCGCTCACCGAGAGCGGCCACATCAAGGTCGACGGCGTCTCCCGCACCTCCGCGCCGAACATCTACGCCGCCGGGGACTGCACCGGCGTGCTGGCGCTCGCGTCTGTGGCCGCGATGCAGGGCCGGATCGCGATCGCGCACTTCCTGGGCGACAGTGTGACCCCGCTCAAGCTGCACCAGGTCGCATCCAACATCTTCACCTCGCCCGAGATCGCGAACGTCGGCGTCTCCGAGGCGGAGATCGAATCCGGCAAGTACCAGGCCGACGTCGTGAAGCTTTCGCTGGGCAGCAACGCCCGCGCCAAGATGCGCAACCACAGGGACGGCTTCGTCAAGATCTTTGCCCGGAAGGGCTCCGGCACCGTGATTGGCGGTGTGGTGGTGGGTCCGAACGCCTCGGAGCTGATCTTCGCGATCTCCCTCGCGGTCACCCAGAAAATGCACGTCGACGACGTCGCGAACACCTTCACCGTGTACCCCTCGCTGAGCGGTTCGATCTCCGAAGCGGCCCGGCGCCTGCACATCCACATGTAGCCCAACGGAGGCGGTAGCCATGCAAAGTCCACGCACCCTTGTTGAAGCCGTGGAACACCACCCCGCACTGCCCTCCGGCCCGGAAGAAGCGTTTGCCGGCTACGGCGTGATGGGCGTTCCGTTCAGCTCCGGCTACATCCTGGCCCTGCGGCATTTTCCCGCCTCCACCGTCGGCCCGGGCTACAGCTCGGTCTGGATCCGCGACCCTGCCGGCGTCTGGACGATGCACAGCACCACCGCCCCCGGGTCCTCCTGCCCCCGCTACTTCGGCAGCGCCGTCGGATCGGCGTCGACGGGCGGGATCTCCATCCGGTGGCGGAACGACTACTCCTTCAGCGTGGAGGTCGGAGACGGGGTGGACCTGAGCTGGGACGTGACGCTGGCGGCAACGCCGATCACCAGGCTCCTGTCGGCGGTGGCAGGCTTGGTCCCGGAGCGGCTGCGGCGCAACCGGACCTTCCTGCGCGCCATGGGTGCTGTCGCCGGCGCGGTGCTGGGTGCCGGGCACATCGGGCTGACCGGCAGGGTGCCCAACGGCCAGGTTTTTGGTGCGCGCCCGCGGCGGTTGTGGTTTGTCCGCGAGAGCACAGCGCACTTGCGCGGGCACAATCTGGGACAGGCATCGGCCCAGCCCGTCCAGGACAGGCTTGGGGACTTCTGGATCCCGCAGCGCGGCATCTTTATGATCGGCTCGTCAGTGTTCGAGCCCTTCGACCCCGCCACGCACCTCGCCGCGGAGCACTGAACGACAGTGGAGCACTGAACCGCGAAGGGAAGGACCCGGCGGCAGTAGCCGCCGGGTCCTTCCTTTCTGCTTTCTTTCCGGTCGGGTACGGGTCCTAGAACGGGTACGGGGCGATGTCCGGCCGGACTGTGAGCCACTGGATTTCGGTGAAGGACTCCATGTTGGCGTGGTGTCCGCCGATGCGGGAGCCGTTCCCCGAGTTCTTCATCCCGCCGAACGGTGAGTTCGCCTCGTCGGAGACGGACTGTTCGTTGATGTGGACCTTGCCGGAGTCCAGCTGGTCCGCGATGGTCATCGCCATGCCCACATCGCCCAGGATGCCGATCGAAAGGCCGTATTCGTTGCCGTTGGCAAGGGCCACGGCCTCCTCCACGGTGGAGAACTTCATCACCGGGGCCACGGGGCCGAAGATCTCGTCTTTCCACGCCGGGCTGGCGACGTCCAGGTCGGCGAGGACGGTGGGCCGGTAGAACCTGCCGTCGTGCGTGCCGCCGGCGGCCAGCCGCGCCCCGCCCTGCACCGCCTCCTGGACGATCGAGTCGACGCGGTGCAGCTGCTTCCCGTCGATGATCGGGCCCAGGGCCACCGTCCCGCTTTTCGGATCCCCGACGGGAAGATGGTTGGCCTTCTCCGTGAGAGCGCTGACATAGTCGTTATAGATGTCCTCGTGCACGATGTGGCGCCCGGCGGTCATGCAGATCTGGCCCTGGTGCATAAAGGAGCCGAACGCCGCGGCGGAGGCGGCCTTGGCCAGGTCCGCGCCCGGCAGCACGATCAGCGCGTTGTTGCCGCCGAGTTCCAGATGCGCGCGCTTGAGCAGCCGCCCGGCCGTCTCGCCGATCTTCCGCCCGGCCGCCGTCGACCCGGTGAAGGCGATGACACTGACCTCGGGAGCCTCGACGACGGCGGCGCCGATCTCGGCCCCGCCGGGCAGCAGCGCCAGGAGCCCGGGCGGCAGCCCGGCCTCCTCGAAGATCCGCACCAGCGTGACCCCGCCGCAGACCGCCGTGCGCGGGTCGGGCTTGAGCAGCACGGCGTTGCCGAGCGCGAGCGCGGGCGCCACCGCGCGGATGCCGAGGATCAGCGGCACGTTGAACGGGGAGATGACCCCGACCACTCCGACCGGCACCTGCTCGGCCAGCGAC
The DNA here is from genome assembly GCA_035467435.1 of Arthrobacter sp. GTDB lineage: Bacteria > Actinomycetota > Actinomycetes > Actinomycetales > Micrococcaceae > Arthrobacter. The sequence continues at coordinate 4,262 of DATITT010000233.1, forward strand.
AGACGCGGCTCTTCGCTGGAGAGGATCGACCCGAGAGGGGCGGACGGAAGCGCGGATGCCTCGTAGCATTCCGCCGCCGTGACGTGCAGGGCGAAGCCGGCCAGCGGCGGGATGGCCCCGACCTCGCGGGTGTTCCAGCCGCCGATCTCGCCGGCGTACTGCTCCCAGAGCTGTCCGGCCTTGCGAAGGACCGCCGCACGCGCCGGGTGCGGGAGCGCTGCCCATTCCTTCTG